>JANPEN010000063.1:0-10814 GCA_031422955.1 Acidimicrobiia bacterium | reverse complement strand
GCCCGACGTCAGCGCGCCCGACGTCAGCGCGCCCGACGTCAGCGCGCCCGGCCCCGTCGGCCCAGACACCGTCGAGCCGGCGGACCACGGCCAGTCTGGTTCCGGCCCCTACCGGTGAGCGCCGCGCCGCGGTCCATCCCTGTCCCATCCGGGGGTCGAGCCCGGCGGGCCATGCGCAGCTTCCTCGGCCGTTTCGCGGTGGTCGCGGTGGCCATCACCGCCATCGACGTGACGCTGTTGTTCCTGCTGCACCTCCGCGTCGGCTGGCCGCTAGCCGCCGCCGACGTGGTGGCTATCGCGGTGGCCGCGGCGGCGTCTTACGGCGCCCATCGCAACCTCACCTTCCACAACGACCCGTTCGTGCGCTGGGTCTACCAACCTGGCTCGGTGGCAGTGGTGGTCACCCTGGCCGGGGCGGCGGATCTTTCGGTGCTGCTGTTGTTGGTGGGGGACCGCCCGGGGTGGACGGCGCTGCTGGCGGCCAAGATCACCGCCTTGTTCGTGGCCGCCACCATTCGTCTGGTCTCCTACCGCTGGGTGTTGTTCCAACGGGTGCGGCGCACCCAGCAGGTTCAACCGGGGCGGGACCGGGCTCCCGGTGACATTCGCTTGTCGGTGGTGGTGCCCGCCTATGCCGAGGAAGCCCGCATCGGGGCCACCATCGAGCGGTTGCGCCGGGAGCTGGCCCTGATCGCCGCCGACGGTGGTGTCGAGATCGTGGTGGTGGACGACGGTTCACCCGACGACACCGTTGGCGCTGCCCAACGAGCGGGGGCGGACCAGGTGCTGGCTCAAGCTCACAACACCGGCAAGGGCGGCGCCGTACGCACCGGTATGTTGGCGGCCAGGGGCCGGACGGTGGCCTTCACCGACGCCGACCTGGCTTACTCGCCGGACCAGCTGCTGGCCTTGCTGGTGGAGACGGAACGAGGCTGGGACATGGTGGTGGGCAGCCGCCGCCACACTGGCACCACCACCTTGGTCAAGGCCCGACGCCTGCGCGAGATCGGCGGCCGGATCATCAACGTGCTCACCACCACCTTGCTGCTGGGCCAGTACCGAGACACCCAATGCGGGCTCAAGGCCTTTCGGTCCGACACTGCCCGCCTGTTGTTCAGCCAGACCCGCATCGACGGGTTCGCTTTCGACATCGAGCTGTTCCATTTGGCCGAGCGCTATGAGCTTTCGGTGTTGGAGGTGCCGGTCAAGGTGGAGAACTCCGAGCGGTCCACGGTCAAGGTGGCCCGCGACGCGCTGCGCTTGACCAGGGATCTGATCCGGGTGCGGCGCTGGGCCAAGCAGGGTGTCTACGCCGAGTCGCCCGAAGCGGTGCTTTCCGACGTCTGAGCCGTCATTCCTGCCTCACCCGGCGGGCTGCTCCGGCGGGCTGGTCCGGCGGGTCGGTTCCGGCGGCCGATAACGTGGCCTGGCATGCTCGATCAGATTTTCAAGGCCTACGACATCCGCGGTATCTACCCCGACCAGATTGACGCGCCGACCTGTCGGCGTATCGGGGCCGCCTTTGCCCGTTTCGTGGCCGATGGTGACGGTGCCACCCGGGTGCTGGTGGCCAGGGACATGCGTCCCTCCGGGCCGGAGCTGGTGGCCGCTTTCACCGAGGGTGCGCTCAGCCAGGGACTCGACGTGGTCGACATCGGTATGGTGTCGACCGACTTGCTGTACTTCGCCGCCGGGCGGCTCGACGCCCCCGGTGCGGTGTTCACCGCCTCCCACAACCCCGCGCAGTACAACGGCATCAAGCTGTGTCGCTCGGGGGCGCGCCCGATCGGGGAGGACACCGGCCTGCGCACTATCAAGGCCAGCGCCGCCACCGATCTGGCGCCGGCTGCGAGCCGCGGCACCGTCTCCGAGGCCGACCTGCTGGCCGAGTTCGCCCGCCATGTGCATGCTTTCGTGGATGCCTCGGTGTTGCGTCCCCTCAAGGTGGTGGCTGACACCGCCAACGGGATGGGCGGCTTGGTCGTACCCGTGGTGTTCGCCGACCTGCCCTTTGCGCTGGAGATCCTCTTCGCCGAGTTGGACGGCACCTTCCCCAACCACCCGGCCGACCCCATTCAGCCCGAGAACCTGGTCGATCTACAGCGTCGGGTCCTGGAGACAGGAGCCGATGTCGGCTTGGCTTTCGACGGTGACGCCGACCGGGTGTTCCTGGTCGACGAGAAGGCCCAGCCGTTGTCGGGCTCGTTGACGACCTCGATGGTGGCTTCCGCGATGTTGGACCGTCACCCTGGCGCCACCATCGTGCACAACCTGATCTGTTCCAAGTCGGTGGCCGACATCGTGCGGGAAAAGGGCGGCACCCCGGTGCGAACCCGGGTCGGGCACAGCTACATCAAGCAGGTCATGGCCGAAACCGGGGCGGTGTTCGGCGGCGAGCACTCCGGCCACTACTACTTCGCGGACAACTGGCGGGCCGATTCTGGCCTGATCGCCGCGGTGGTCGTGTTGGAACAACTGTGCCGGGCCGACCAGCCGCTGTCCCAACTGCGTCTGCCCTTCGAGCGTTACGCCGCCTCGGGGGAGATCAACACTCGCCTCGACGGCTCTGCCGGTTTGGTTGGGGACCCCGCCGCAGTGATCGAGACGGTGGCGGCCACCTTCGCCCGGGTCCATCCGGACGCGCAGATGGATCGCCTCGATGGCCTCACCGTGAACCTGGCGGACTGGTGGTTCAACCTGCGGGCCTCCAACACCGAGCCGTTGTTGCGCCTCAACCTGGAGGCCAACACCGCTAGCGAGGTGGACCAGCACGTGGCGGAGGTTCGGGCTGCCTTTCGGGCCTGAAGGCGCCGCCCCCGAGCTAGAGCCAGAGGTGGCGCTAGAACTAGAACGAACGCCCGTTACCCGATGATCTGAGGAGCTACCCGTGCCGCTCGACCCCCAACTGCTGGAGATCCTGGCCTGCCCGCAGGACAAGGGCCCGCTGCTCTATTTCGTGGACGAGGCGGCGCTCTACAACCCCCGGTTGCAGCGGCGCTATCGCATCGACGAGGGCATCCCGGTGATGTTGGTCGACGAGGCTGAGACGGTCGGGGACGACGAGCACGCCCGCCTGCTGGCCAAAGCCGAGGCCGACGCCATCAGCCCGACGTTCTAGCGGCGATGAACGGGCCGCGATGAACGGGACCACTTGATGTTCCGGTTACGCAACCCGATTCAGCGCTACGACTGGGGCTCGCTGGTTCTGCTGCCGGCGTTGTTGGGGGTGGAGCCCGACGGCACCACCCAGGCCGAGCTGTGGATGGGGGCCCATCCCTCGGCTCCCTCCGCCGTGCAGCGCCACGGGGAGTGGGTTGGCCTCGACGCTGCCATCGCCGCCGAGGCGGAGGCCATGGTGGGCCCCGCGGTGCGGGCTCGTTTCGGTGACACGCTGCCCTTCCTGTTCAAGGTGTTGGCCGCGGCGGAGCCGTTGTCCTTGCAACTGCACCCCGATCTGGCCGCGGCCCGCGCCGGGTTCGCCCGGGAAGAGGCCGCCGGGCTGGCCCGCCACGACGGAGCCCGCCGTTATCCCGACGCCAACCACAAGCCCGAGTTGCTGGTGGCCCTCGAGCCGTTCGACGTGCTCAGCGGGTTCCGTACCCCGCAGAACATCGCCGCCCTCTTGGTGGCCTTCGGGCTGGGTTCGCCCTGGGTGGAGTTGGCCGCCGGGGGCGACGCCGGCCGGCTGTGCGCCGCGCTGTGGGCGTTGCCCGGTCATGAGCAGGCGGTGTTGGCCGACCGGGTGCTGCAGGCCGCCACCACGGCTGGTTCGGCGGCCATCACCGGCTTCGCCGACGAAGCGGACTTCGTGCGCACGGCCGGCGCCCGTCACCCCCGCGATGTTGGCCTGGTGGTGGGGTTGTGCCTCAACCGCCTTCGCTTACAGCCCGGTCAGGCCGTCTTTGCTGGCGCCGGGCGGCTGCATTCGTATTTGCACGGTTTCGGCCTGGAGATCATGGCCAACTCCGACAACGTGGTTCGGGGCGGCCTCACCTCCAAGGCGGTGGACGTGGCCGAGCTGCTGGCCCTGCTGGTCACCACCCCCGATGCGCCCGTGCCGATCTCGCCCTCTCCTGCCCCTGCCGGCTCCGGTTCCGAGCAGGCGAGCACCGAGGCGTGGTTCCCGGTGTCGGTGGAGGAGTTCGCCCTGTCTCGTTTCGATCTCCGGGGCGATGTCAGCACGGTTGCCTCGCCCGGCCCGGAGATTTTGTGCTGCGTGGATGGTGTCGTGGACGTCGTGGTCCAAGGCGGCCTCCGTGCTGGCACCACCGGTGGCGCCTCGGAGACCTTGACTCGCGGCCAATCGGTGTTCGTCCCCGCCGCTCAGCACGGCTACCAGCTGCGCGGGGCAGGCACCGTCTATCGCGCCAGCGTCGGCCTGCACGCCCCGCTCTGGGAGTCTCCTGAGCAGCACCGGCGTGGGGGCGGCACCGCGGGTCCTAGACTTGCTGCGGGCTGAGCTGAGAGGGCCAGTCGGCCCCAGCCCGCAAGTCGCTACGCCGCGGCGAAGTCTCGCCATGGCGACACAGCCTTACCCCTCGGCCCGCCCCCCGGGCCGAGTTGTCGCGAAAGGAAACGCGTGACTCTCACCGAATCTGGGATCAATGCCAGCATCGACAACCGCGGCGATTACGCCGTGGCCGACCTCTCTTTGGCCTCCTTTGGCCGCAAGGAGATGAACCTGGCCGAACACGAGATGCCCGGCCTCATGGCCATCCGGGCCATGTACGCCGACGAACAGCCCCTGGCCGGTGCCCGCATCACCGGTTCGTTGCACATGACCATCCAGACGGCGGTGTTGATCGAGACGCTGACCTGTCTGGGCGCCGATGTGCGCTGGTGTTCCTGCAACATCTTCTCCACCCAGGACCATGCCGCCGCCGCCACGGTGGTGGGCCCCAACGGCAGTGCCGAGAACCTGCAGGGCGTCCCCGTTTTCGCTTGGAAGGGCGAGACGTTGGAGGAGTACTGGTGGTGCACCGAGAACGTGGTGCGCTGGCCCGACGGCAAAGGCCCCAACCTGATTCTGGACGACGGCGGTGATGCCACCATGTTGGTCCACAAGGGCACCGAGTACGAGGCCGCCGGCCAGGTCCCGGCCGACAGCGAGGACGATGCTGAGGAGTGGAAGGTCATCCTGGATCTGCTGCGCCGGTCCCTGACTGAAGATCCCACCCGGTATGGCACCATCGGCAAAGGGATCCGCGGGGTGTCGGAAGAGACCACCACCGGCGTGCACCGGCTTTATCAGATGCACGAGGCGGGGGAGTTGCTCTTTCCCGGTATCAATGTCAACGACGCAGTGACCAAGTCCAAGTTCGATAACAAGTACGGTTGTCGTCACAGCCTCATTGATGGCATCAACCGAGGCACCGATGTGATGATCGGCGGCAAGGTCTGTTTGGTGCTCGGCTATGGTGATGTGGGTAAGGGTTGCGCCGAGTCGCTGCGGGGTCAGGGCGGCCGGGTCGTGGTGACGGAGGTCGACCCCATCTGCGCGCTGCAGGCGGCCATGGATGGCTACGAGGTCAACACCTTGGAGAACATGCTGGAGAAAGCGGATATCTTCATCACCGCCACCGGCAACAAAGACATCATCATGGCGGCTCACATGGGCCGGATGAAGCATGGGTCCATCGTCGGCAACATCGGCCATTTTGACAACGAGATCGACATGGTGGGGCTCAACCGTTTGTCCGACGTGCAACGGGTCAACATCAAGCCCCAGGTAGACGAGTACGTCTTCCCTGATGGTCATTCGGTGATCATCCTGTCCGAGGGCCGGTTGCTCAACTTGGGTAACGCCACCGGCCATCCCAGCTTCGTGATGTCGGCCAGTTTCTCCAACCAGGTGCTGGCCCAGATCGAGCTGCACCGCAACGCCGAGAGCTACGGGCCGGGCGTGTACACCCTGCCCAAAAAGCTCGATGAGATGGTGGCCCGCTTCCATCTCGACGCCCTGGGCGTGAAGCTCACCAAGCTGTCCCAGTCCCAGGCCGACTACCTCGGCCTCCCCGTCGACGGCCCCTTCAAGCCAGACCACTACCGCTACTGACGTAGACGAACCGCGCGCCCGCCCGTTCCGACAAGAACCGGCGGGCGCAAAGGCGGGGTGCCCGCGGCCGAAACCTTTTGCGGAAGGTGATGATCTGGTTCAGCAGGCCACCGGCGGTTTCGCGGAACCGTATGACTTTCAACGCCGCCTGGTCGAGTTTGGGCTGTCGGAGCTACTGGCCGTGCCCACCGGTGCGGGCAAGACCATGGCCGACGTCCACCTCCCGCGAGACTTAACGCCTGCGATCGACGCGCCAATCCAGGGGTAGGTACCTACGTGCTCGACAACGACCAGATCGACCGGTTCGCCGGGGCCACGTGCCCCGGCCTTCGTTGAGCGGAGATCTGGGGGAACACCACCACCATCCTTGGCACCACTGTGCCGCCGGGGCCACGTGCCCCGGAGGGGGTCCTTGTCCTGCTTGGCGAGTGACACGGCGCGGCGAAACAGCGCTTGAATAACGCCTGGGAGCGGTTCAGCCGGCGGGTGTTGCCGGTGGCGGCAGGAGCGCGGCGATGGCCTTGTCATCGGCGCTGATGCCGAGTGCGTGGAGCGCTTCGCGGTGTTGGTCTGCGCTGGCGGCGCAGTGGTTGTCTTGACGATGGCGAGCTCACCAAACTCGGCCGATTGTTCGCAGCCACCCATGAACGGGACCAACGCCCGCAGGGCGTCGATCTACACCGCGTGCTGGTGCGGGTTGTTCGAAGGATCCTGCTCCGACCATCACCGCGACATGGCCCCAGGTCGCCCCACGGTCGGTTTGCTCGGAAATGACCAGCTCGACCTGGCCACGGCGGAACTCCGTCCCCGACTCGGTGGTTTCCGAAGTGAACACGTCGAACCCGACGATCTCCCGGCGGCGAGGGTGAGCAGCCGCTCCCGATAGTAGGTGCCATCCCGCAGCTTCTGGATCGCCAGCTCGATCGTGCCGACCCGCGTGTCTCAATCTCGGACCCTCTACCCGTTGCGGGAATTGACAGGTTCCTCGCTCCGTTCGCCGTGCGCAGCTGGCACTGCATCGAGGCCGGCGACAACCAGCCGTCAGCGTGAATCATCGAAGGGAAGGTCACCGGAACTCCTCCTCAGGAAGTCGTGGAATAGGCTCCCCTAAGGCTGAACGCGATGACTATTACCAACGTGAGCCGCCGCCCTGTACACCATCCGCTGGACGCTGGACTCAACATTTCCGGGCCAGAAGATAAGGATGGTTCGCCCAGCTTTTTGTCCAGCTTTTCCAGGCCACTCCGCCCCGACCGGCTAACATGGTTCCATGTCGGCGGGCCCTGGCCTTGGTCGATCTGGCCGGTACCACCTTGCGCCGCGAACCGGGCTGCCGGTCCCGGTCGGACCGCCACCACGTCAACCTGGTGCTACGCCTGGACCCCGATGGGAGCTTCCACCCCGAAACGCCGTTTCCGGTCGAGGCGATGTGCGATGCCAGCTTCGCCCGGATCGTGCTCGGCGCTCGAAGCGAAATCCTCGACATTGGACGGCTAACCAGACTCTGGCCAGAACCCATGGCCGGCGCCATTCGGCTCCGCGACCAACACTGCCGGTTCCCTCACTGCCACCGACCACCCGGCTGGTGCGACATTCACCACTGCACCCACTGGGAACACGGCGGCCACACCTCCGTAGACAACGGCATACTCCTGTGCCGATGGCACCACGTCTTCCTCCACTCGAAACGATGGACCGTGGAGCTCGACCGCGATCAGCAACCAATTTTCACCAAACCCGACGGCACCACCCACCAACCACAATCCCGCCGACCCCGCAGCCCGTAGCGGGGTAGGTTGCGCCAGTTCGGGCAGAGAAACTCGACATACCCGCGATAGGGAAATCCTACTTACTGCACCTTGACGATGCAGTCAGGCCGGGCCGGCTGTGGGTCCGTGGCGAGCGTCGTCAGCTGGGCGTGGTTCGCTGGGCGATGAGCAGGGCCCGGGTGGCGGCGGCTTCGTCGGGGTTGCGGGTGAACTCGACGGCGGAAAACTCGGTGGCGCCGGCCTGGGAGATCCCACCAAGACGATCTTCGACCTCGGCGGCGGAGCCGATGATGGCAACATCGGCAGGTCCGGCAACGCCCTCTCGATCGAGCATGGCCCGATAGGAGGGGAGTTGCCCGTAGGCGGCGAAGGCCTGGGCCGCGGCTCGGCGCGCTCCGGCCGCATCTCCGGTTACGCAGATCGGCAGGCTGGCCACGATGCGGGGCGCCGCCTGGCCGGCTTCCTTGGCGGCGGTGTTGATGATCGGCGCGATGTGCTCGGCGATGGTGCGCGCCCCCACCATCCACAGCAGCGTGCCGTCCGTGCGCCGTCCGGCCAGCCGCAGGACCTGCGGCCCGAGGGCGGCCACCATCACCGAGGGGGCGACCGCGCTGGGACGGTTCGCTTCCAACGTGGTGCTCCAAACGTCGCCGTGATGAGCCACCCGGCCCTCATTCAACAGTGGGGTGAGGATGTCGAGGTAGTCGGCCAGGTGACGGACCGGGCGCTCGAACACGAGGCCGTAACGGTCCTCGACGGCGGGCTTGTGGGAGAGCCCGATCCCCAGCACCAACCGAGACGGGTCACCAATCAACGCCGCGGTGGACAACGCCTGGCCGGCCAGCGTGGTCGGGTGCCGAGTGAAGGTGGGCACCACCGCGGTGCCGAGCACGATCCCGGGAACCTCCCGGCCGATGACCGCGAACAACGTCAACGTGTCGACCAGTCCGGTCTGGGCGAGCCACCACGTGTCGAACCCGTCGGCAGCGGCGGTGCGGGCGTGGTCGACCAGCACGCCAAGGTCCGCCGGGCCCACCACTGACGTTCCGTTGATCGAGATACGCATGAGCGTCGACGCTACCGGCCGGAGATCCGGCCTTGTGCTCACCCTGAAGCCTGGCGATCCTGCTCGGCCCGATGATCGACTCGCCGTGGACGACGCGCCGCCCACCACGCCACGAGCTCGACCAAGGCAATGACGATGGCGAGCGGTACGGCCAAGCAGCCGACCCACAACATGGCCAGTCCGGCTTGACCGTCGTCGGTGGTGATGGTCAGCGCGCCGGCCCCCGCCGAGGTGGTGGTCATCACCGCCACCGCGGTCAGACGACTCCACCAATGCTGGGCCACCGCAATGGGCAACAGCGCCGGAGCCCACACGAACGTGAGGAAAACCGATGCGGAGGGGCCCATGCCCGACCACTCCACCGACCTCCAAGTGATGAAGCGATCAGCGATCAGAATGCTGGCCAGCGAGGCGGCCCAGGGCAGCAACGCCAGCAAGGGTGCTGCGACTGGCTTCATCGTCGCCTTGGCGGCACTGCGCCAGAAATCGGGAACGTGCAAACCCATCGGTCGACTCTGCACCCCCGCAGAAGGGGGCGCCATCGGGAGAACTCACTACGCCAGCCTGGGGGGCCGTGCAGGGTTTCCTTCGGCTCGACCCCTTCAAAACGACAACGCAAGCGGTGTGAAGCATGACCGCGGTTACCCGGTGCGCTCGCTCAGCAGCGGGCTCGCAGCATGGCCACACCGTTGCCTTCACAGCTGGTCAGCGCCGCGCCCCTTCCGGTCATGGCCAGGATCAGGTCCATGCAGGGTCCGGCCACCTCGGGCCCCTCGCCCGTGCTCCATTCCAGGTCGGTGGCGCGGAGCCGTAATCCCTGGATCCGCTTCTTGCCTCCGAGCGGTTTGCCCGCCCCCTTGTAACCGTCGGCCAGCGCGATCAGGTGCTCAGCGGGATGTTCGCCGTGCCGGCCGAGGGCCCGGCGGATGTCCTCGCCGTGGCACAGGTACTCGCCCAGAGGCACGTACTTGGGCGCCGGAGGCGAGCGGGGCGCGTCGACGGTCCGGGCGAAGCCGGCGAGGATATCTTCATTGGAGCCCGTATCGAACTTGGCCAGATCGCGCGCGATGAACTTGTTGAAGTTGAAGCCGCTGCGCACGAAACCACTGAAGAAGTTGGGGGCGGTCTGGTTGCCCAACGCAGTCAAGTGGGCGACCACCTGGCGCACGGTCCACGGATCGCAGGCGGTCATGGTCGACCACTCCTGCTCGCTCAGACCTTGGAGCTCGGTGTAGAGAGCTTTGCGCTCGGTGTTGGCCATAGCGGCGAAGTCGGTCATTGGTGGCTCCCTGCAGATCCTGCTGTCGTGGCAGGCTTATCGCGTCTCCAACGACGAACGGCGAGCCCGGTTCTCGACACACCATCGACAACGAAGCTGCTGGAACGTTGGGTTCCCCCGCAGGCTACGGGGCGGGAGCCAGCTTGGCGGCGGCGGGCATCAACTTGAGGAAGTTGTCGGTGTAGAACGCTTGGCGGACCGACTCGGGGAGATCGCCGAGGCTCGCCTCGAAGCGGGCGAGGGGGTTGCGGCCGCCCTCGATGTGGGGGTAGTCGGACGAGAACAGGTACAGCTCCGGCGAGGATTCCCGGATGAGCGCGCCCACATCCTCGAACGGATAGGGCGTGAAGCCGAGCTGCTCGGCGGCCTGCTCGGACGGTTTACGGGTGAACGCCCGCAGCTCCGGTTCGGAGCGGGCCCAGATCTGGGCGGCGTGGTCGAGCCGGCGCAGCATGGCGGGCACCCAGGTGGCGCCCAGCTCAATGGCCCCGCCCCGCAAACCTCGATGGCGTTCCAAAACGCCGTCCAAGATCAGCACGGACAGGAACTCCTCGGCGGCGTGGTGCAACACGGTGAGATCCTTCGAGCGCACGTTCTCGGCGCCGCCGAGCCAGTCGGTGGGGGCGGGCCGGCCGGTGTTCATGT
>JANPEN010000062.1:0-5299 GCA_031422955.1 Acidimicrobiia bacterium | reverse complement strand
GCTGGTCGACCGCCTCGGCCCAGGAGCGAATCGAGCCCGGCCGGCTGGCTTGACCCAGATCCCCGACATTGGTCATAGACCCGATGGTGCAGCGCCGAGCGATCATGCGCCATTGCATGGGGGAAAGGTCCTGGGCCTCGTCCACGATGACATGGCCATAGACCGGCGGCGACCCGTCGTCGTCCTCGTCCCCCAGGGCGGCCAGCTCACGATCGGCCAGCCGGTCGACCAACTGGCGGCGCATGGTCGGGTCGAGGTCGCCCGTTTGCAGGGCAATGTCGCTGACCGCGTCCTCCATCATCCAGCGAGCGTCGTCGCGTACCTGGCGCTGACGTTTGCGGCGACGGTTGGGAAGCGGGCCCAGCACCCTCGCGGCCTCGTCGAGCAGGGCCAGATCGGCGCTGGACCAGCGGACCGCTTCCACCGGGCTGGATCGGGGCCGGCTCAGCAGCATCCGTTCGTCGGCGTTCAACACGGGCGCGGTTGCTAGGCGCAGCAACGCCGGCGAGCCGAACAGGTCGTTGAGCAACTCCTCCGGGGTGAGCGCAGGCCACATCCGCTCCAACGCGACGCGTACCTCCGGCAGCTGCCCGATGGTTGACATGAAGCTGCGCTCCTCGCGTTCCAGTGTGAGGGCGGCGGACTGGATGACATCGAGCGGATCGAGTTCATCGGCTGGGTCCAGAGCCAGCTCGGTCGGTGGCTTGGTCAGGCGCTGTTCGATGATGCGTCGCTGCTGGCGCCACAGGGCCTGCTTGAGGCGCTTGGTGAACACTGCCCTTCGACCATTGTGGGTACCAGCCCTGGCGCTGACCTGGGCCACCATGCGGGCCAGCTCGACCCTGGGCAGCCGCAGGTTACGGGCCCCGTAGGGCACCACCAGCTCGCCGGGCAGGGGACGTTGGCGATCTTCTACGCCGTTCTCAATGACCGTGACCATGCGGGGGTCGCCCTTAAGGCGCTCGACCGTGGCCCGCTCGACACTGATGTGGCGGACGCGGTTGGCCAGGCTGTCGATGGTGACCAGCTCCACCCCGCTCTCACCGAGGGAGGGCAAGACCTGTTCGATGTAACGCAGGAAAGTCCGGTTGGGCCCCACGACGAGGACGCCGGCATCCTCCAGGCGTTGGCGGTTGGTGTAGAGCAGGTAGGCGGCGCGATGCAACGCCACCGCTGTCTTTCCGGTTCCGGGACCTCCCTGCACGATCAGGATGCCGGGAATGGGGGCCCGGATGATCTCGTCCTGCTCGGCTTGGATGGTGGCCACGATATCGCCCATGCGGCCGGTCCGAGAACGCTCCAGAGCCGCCATGAGGGCACCTTCGCCTACCACCGACAACGTGCCGTCGGTGGCTCGTTCCAGATCAAAGATCTCGTCGTCGACGCCCACCACCGCTCGGCCCTTGGTCAGCAGATGGCGACGCCTGACGAGGCCCATGGGATTGAGCCCAGTGGCCCGATAGAACGCTTCCGCGGCGGGAGCCCGCCAATCCACCACCAGAGGGTCGCCCCCCTCGTCCAACACGGATAACCGTCCTACTTGGTAGGTCTCGCCCTCCTCGCGGTCGATGCGTCCAAAGCACAATGAGGCGCCACCCAGCTCGAGGTGATGCAGACGCTGGTCAGTGAGAGCGAGCAGGCTCTCCCATTCAACCCGAGCTTGGCCGGTGGCGGTGCGGCTCAGATCGTGATGGTGGCGCACGACGTCCAAGGCGGACTCGCGCATGGAGATGAGCCGGTGATAGGCCTGGTCCACCGCTTCTTGTTCGCGGTGGATCTCCGCTTCTAAAGCGCGGTTGGGATGCGCCGCGGTGTCGGTGCTCGGCGGGTTTGGCCCAGCCGCCCGGGGGGTCGATCCGTGACCGTTGGCGGCCGCGAGGTGCTGGCCAGCCGCCTCTGGGGGCTGCTCGAGGTGCTCCTCGCTGTCCGTCGGGTCGTTTCTCAAGGCCCTCTAGCCTAGGTGGTTGCGCCGGGCTGCGGGGTTCCCAGGAGATCCGGGGGTGCCGGGTCACCAGTGCGGGTCGGCGCCGCCGTCAGCCGGACGCTTCTCTGTCTGGTCAACCCGTCTGGTCAACCCGTCTGTTGCTCAGAACTCTCTGGTTACTGAGATCGGCTGTTCGTGTCCTGTGGTTGAGCGCCATCGCCCGCGGAACGGGCGCCTGGGGCGGCAAACCTTGACGGCGGGGGGGCCTCGCCTTACAGTCAGCGCCAACTGCCATGCGAAGCGGGCCACCACGGTGATCCGATTCTGGTGGCGGAGCCCAGGAGACTCGATAGGCTCTTGCCTCGCCCGGCCGGCGCGGCTAAGCTTTCTCGTTGCCGTGCTCGCGCCCTCGTTCTGCCGTCGTCAGCGAATTCGTTTCGACGCGCCCGGCTGCGCGCCGGCTCCCGTATTTTGGGTTTCAACCTGGCTGCCCACAGGTGTTCGCCGGTCCGACTCGGTCCCGTTCGGGGCAGTTCGTCGGGCCGCGTCGTGCTGCCACAGCCACGAATTTCAGAGGAGCCATCCTTGTCCTCGAACTCCGTCCTTCGGGACCGCTACTCCTTCGCCAACCTCGATGATGTACTCGAGCTGCCCGATCTGATCGCCATCCAGCGCGAGAGTTTCGAGTGGTTCCTGCATCGCGGGTTGGCCGAGGCTTTCGCGGATATCAGCCCGATCAAGGACTTCACCGAGAGTTTGCAACTGGAGTTGGAGTTCGATCCCGACGACGAAGATTTGCGACCTCCTCCCAAGTTCTCGGTGGAGGAATGCAAAGAGAAGGACATGACCTTCTCTGCCCCCATCTTCGTGCGGGCCCGGTTCATGAACGCCCAAACGGGCGAGATCAAAGAACAGACCGTGTTCATGGGGGATTTTCCCATGATGACGAGCAAGGGCACGTTCATCATCAACGGCACCGAGCGGGTGGTCGTCTCCCAACTGGTGCGATCCCCAGGGGTCATCTTCCAGCCTGGGGAGCGTTTCCGTCTTCGCAACCTGCAGAAGCATCAGCTGGTCACCGGCACGATCCATCCCTATCGCGGAGAGTGGATCGAGTTCGACGTCGAGCAGAAGCCAGGCAAAGACGTCACTGCCGGCACCCGGGTCGCTCGCAAGCGTCGGTTGTCGATTTTCACCCTGTTGCGGGCCTTGGGCTATGACGAAGAGAACGCCCCTGGCTTCTTGGACGCCTTCGCCCGCTATTTCGATTTTCTCGAAGGTCAGTGGGAGAAGGACCGAAGCCTCGTTCCCACCCAGGACGAAGCGTTGGTGGAGATCTACAAGCGGGCCCGTCCGGGGGAGCCCCCCGCGGTCGAGTCGGCTCGCGCCTATTTCCGGAACGCCTTCTTCGAGTCGCGTCGCTACGACCTGTCCCGGGTTGGCCGTTACAAGCTCAATCGCAAGCTTGGCGCCGAAATCGACAAGCTGGAGACCCTGTTCGGGCTGGAGATGGACCGCCCCGATCCGGGCCAGTCGGTGCTCTCGCGCTGCGAGGTCTTGGCCACCGTCAGCTACCTCTTGCACCTGGTGAAACCCGAGCCGGGCTATCGCCTAGACGATCAGGACCACTTCGCCAACCGTCGCATCCGTTCGGTGGGGGAGTTGATCCAGAACCAGGTCCGCATCGGCTTGTCCCGCATGGAGCGGGTGGTGCGCGAGCGCATGACCACGCAGGACGTCGAGGCCATCACGCCGCAGACGCTCATCAACATCCGGCCCGTGGTCGCGGCCATCAAGGAGTTCTTCGGCACCAGCCAGCTCTCCCAGTTCATGGACCAGGTCAACCCGCTGTCGGGCCTCACCCACCGCCGTCGCTTGTCGGCGCTCGGTCCCGGTGGTCTGTCCCGTGAGCGCGCTGGCTTCGAGGTCCGCGACGTCCACTTCTCCCACTACGGCCGCATGTGCCCGATCGAGACGCCGGAGGGCCCCAACATCGGCCTCATCGGCGCGCTGTCCACCTACGCCCGAGTCAACGCGTTCGGCTTCATCGAGTCGCCCTACCGCCATGTCCGGGCCGGCAAGGTCACGGACGACATCATCTGGCTGACGGCGGATGAGGAAGAGGACTACGTCGTCGCCCAGGCCAACGAGCCGCTGCATCCGAACCACACGTTCAAGAACGAGCGGATCCTCGTGCGGCGGTCGCCTCAGGCGGCCACCCTCGAGAACCTCCGCCTACAGCTCGAGCGCGACACCTACTTCGCGGCCACCACCGAGATCTCCGCGGTGCCGCCTGCGGAGGTCCAGCTCATGGATGTGTCCCCGAAGCAGATCGTCTCGGTGGCCACCGCCCTCATCCCGTTCCTAGAGCACGACGACGCCAACCGCGCCCTCATGGGGGCCAACATGCAGCGCCAAGCCGTGCCTCTGGTCAAGGCCGAGGCGCCCTACATCGGCACCGGCATCGAGGCCCGGGCGGCTCGCGACGCGGCGGACATGATCATCGCCACCGAGGACGGGGTCGTCACCGAGTGCTCGGGCGACCTGATCACGGTCGAGTACAAGACCTCGGGCAAGAAGGTGTTCAAGCTCCTCAAGTTCGAACGGTCGAACCAGGACACGTGCATCAACCAGAAGCCGCTCATCAAGGAGGGCGACTCCTTCAAGAAGGGCGACATCCTCGCCGAGGGTCCGTCCACGGACAACGGCGAGCTGGCCCTGGGCAAGAACCTGCTCGTCGCCTTCATGCCGTGGGAGGGCTACAACTTCGAGGACGCCATCATCCTCTCGGAGCGCCTGGTCAAGGACGACGTCCTCACCTCGATCCACATCCACGAGCATGAGATCGACGCCCGTGACACGAAGCTCGGCCCCGAGGAGATCACGCGGGACATCCCGAACCTCTCCGAGGAGATCCTGAAGGATCTCGACGAGCGGGGGATCATCCGGGTCGGCGCCGAGGTCGGCCCCGGCGACGTGCTCGTCGGCAAGGTCACTCCCAAGGGCGAGACCGAGCTCACCCCCGAGGAGCGCCTCCTGCGGGCGATCTTCGGTGAGAAGGCCCGCGAGGTACGAGACACCAGCCTCAAGGTGCCGCATGGCGAGACGGGCAAGGTCATCGACGTCAAGGTCTTCACCCGGGAGGACGGCCACGAGCTGCCGCCCGGCGTGAACCAGCTCGTCCGCGTCTACGTCGGCCAGAAGCGCAAGATCAGCGTGGGCGACAAGCTGGCCGGCCGCCACGGCAACAAGGGCGTCATCTCCAAGATCCTCCCCGTGGAGGACCTGCCCTTCCTCGCCGACGGCACCCCCGTCGACATCGTCCTCAACCCCCTTGGTGTCCCCTCCCGCATGAACGTGGGCCAGATCCTCGAG
>JANPEN010000061.1:0-13124 GCA_031422955.1 Acidimicrobiia bacterium | reverse complement strand
TGAAGCTGCCGCCGCCCCCCTGTGGACCCGTCACAATGAACAGGTTGGGGAATCCTTGGGTGTGCAGGCCAAGGAAGGTACGGGTCCCTTCGCCCTGCCACTTCTCCGACAGGGTGCGGCCGTTGCGTCCCTTGATCATGTTGAACGTGGAGGTGGCCATCCATTCGAAACCGGTGGCGAAGATGAGCACGTCGAGCGGATACTCCACCCCGTCGTGCACCACGCCGCGCTCATTGATCTCTTTCACACCGAGGGGAGCGGTGTCTACCAAATGCACATTGGCCTTGTTGAAGGCGGGTAGGTACTCGTCGTGGAACGTGGGGCGCTTGCAGCCGTAGGGGTAAAACGGCTTGAGCGCAGCCGCAGTCACCGGGTCGGTGACGATGGCGTCGACCCGCTCGCGAATCTGCTCCATGATCCTGAAGTTGGCCTCTAGCTCGCGCGTGATCATCTCTTCCTGGCTGGGCCGGGGCGCATCGGATTCGGGCTTGCGTTCCCGCCGCGGCGCCTCCACCTTGCCGGCCAGATAGTCGTCGTTGGCCAGGATGGCCCGCCGCCCGACCAGCTTGGCGAAGCGGGCCCGCCGCGCCCGCGCCCAGCCTTCTTCGTTGCGCCAGGTCTCGATCTCTTCTTCGGAGGTGGAGCGCTGGTCGCGCACGTCAATGGTGGAGGGGGTGCGCTGGAACACGAAGAGCTCACCGACCACTTTGGCCAACTCGGGGATGGCCTGCACCGCAGTGGCGCCGGTGCCGATGATGCCGACCCGCTTGCCTTTCAACTCGACGTCGTAATCCCAACGTGAGGTGTGGAAGGACTGGCCTTGGAAGGTCTCCATACCCTGGATGCGGGCCAGCTTCGGGCTGGTGAGAATGCCGTTGGCCAAGACGATGAACTTCGCCTTCATCTCGTCGCCACGGTCCGTGAAGACCGTCCAACGTTCGGTTTCCTCATTCCACTCGGTGCGGGTCACCGCTGTGTGGAACAAGCAGTGATCATAAAAGCGAAACTTCTCTGCCATTTTCTGGCAGTACTCGAAGATCTCGAACCCCGACGCGAACTTCATCGTCGGGAAATACTCCATCTCCTCCAACAGCGGGAAGTAGCTGTAGGACTCGACGTCGCAGGCGATACCGGGGTAGCGGTTCCAGTACCAGGTGCCGCCCACATCGCCACCGCGCTCGCAAAAGCGCACGTCGTCGAAGCCGGCCTGGGAAAGCTTGTACCACAGCAGCAGTCCGGCGAAGCCGGCGCCCACAACCAGGATCTCGCACTCGTCGGTGAGCACCTCGCGCTCGACGGGAGGCGCTGAGTAGTGGTCCTCGAGGTAGTGGGAGAACTCGCCCTCCATCGGGATGTAGTCCGCCGAGCCGCGGCGGGCTTCCTTGTAGGCGAGGTACTTGGCCTGCTCCTCCGCGTTGAACGTCACGCTGGGCTTGTACTCGGGCAGGGTGGTGAGGGTCGTATCGGTGACGACCCCGTAGCCCTGGCCCTGGATCTTGTCCGACGCTTTGGCCGCCCGGGTGTTGAAGATCTTGCGTCCGGTCCCCGGCTCAATGGTAATGGCCGTCATGTTTTGTGCTCCCCCGAAGAACTACTTGACTGTTACATCAAGTTTAGCCCGTTGGTCGCGGCCAGCGCGAATCTGCGCTCCGGTGGCGCGGCTCGGATCGCTCCCTTGCCTGGCGCCGGTCAGAACAAGGGGTCCTCGGGGGCCAACCCCAACAGCACGCGCCCCGCGTTGAGGTCGTTGTAGCCACCCACCATGGCGTGTTGGGGCACGGCCCGGACGTCGGCCAGGCCCCGCTGCAAGGGCGAGCCGGTGAAGTTGGCGGTGGTGCCGGCCGCGGTGCACAACGCCTCCACTGCTAGCACGCAGCTGGCCACCGCGTGGGTGCAAGCCAGCCGGGTGCGGGCGTGGACAGCCGCCGGGATTGGTTCGCCGGCGCCGGCCAGGGCCCAGATGGTTTCCACCATCTCGGTGGCGAAGGCCCAGCCCGAGCCGATCAGGGCCTCGGCTCTAGCCACGGCCAGCTGCGCGTCCGGTCGCTCCCGCAACAACGTTCGACTGACCCTGGCCTTCTTGCCCTGAGCCAGATCGGAGAACTCGGCCAACGCGGCGCGGGCTATGCCGGTGGCCACCGCCACCTTGGGGAACGGGAAACGCAGGGAGGGGGGCAGGCGGAACAGCGTCGTGTCGGGCACGGTGTCCCGGCCAGTGGCCACCACCCCCATACGTTCGTCGGGTACGAAAACGTCTTCGACGCTGACATCGTGGGAGCCGCTGCCCCGCAGCCCAACGGTGTCCCAGGTGTCGTGAATGGTGACGCTTTGGGCCGGCAGCAGCGCAAAACACAACGAGCGGGGTTTCGGTCCTTCGACGGTGGCACCCAGCACGATCTGGTCGGCGGCGGGCCCCCCGGTGACGAAGGGCCAACGGCCGGTGAGCCGCCAGCCACCCTCCGCCCGGCGGGCACGGCCCAGGGTCGCGCCCGAGCCGGCCACGATGATGGCCGGTTGCGACGTGCACACCTGGGTCATGGTGGCGGCGGGTACATAGCCGGCGGAGATCTCGATCTCCTCGTTGAGGGTCATTACCGTCCACCCGGCCGAGCCGTCGACCCTGGCGATGCGCTCGACCAGGCCCATGAACTCGAGGCCGCTGGCTTCCTCCCCGCCGTAGCCGCGGGGGGCGAGGATGCGCAGCAGTCCAGCATCGGCCAGGGCCCGCATGACCGGCTGAGCCGGCCGGCGGCTCTGCTGGGTCTCGGCCGCGTACTGGGCCACCAGCGCGGTGAAGGGCTCGGCCCGCTGTGCCGGTGTACCCACGAACGCCTTCGTCGAGGCCGACTCCCGCAGTTGCATAGCCGTGACGCTACCGCAGGACCGGCGCTCGGTAGGCCGCCCGCCCGAGCCAGGGTGGAGCTTGCCGGGCCGGGCCGTGCCGCCCCGCGGCTCAGGCGGGGAAAGCCCGGAAGGTGACCAGGTCGTCACCGTCGATCTGGTCGAGTAGCGCTACCTCCCATTCAAGGTAATCCCGCATGTGCTGGCGGGCGACGGTCTCGTCCTGCGCGTCGTAGGGCTTGTACCAGACATCATCGGTGTCAGTGGTGGGGCGGGTCATGCCCGCCTCAAGCCGATGACCGTCGGCCACCCATGCTGCCGTGCCTCCGGCCAGCACCGTGGTTCCCGGCCATCGCCCCTCGGCATCGGGCCAGGCCCAGCGGGCCAGCTCATCGTCGGGTGAGACCAACACAACCGGCGCGCCAATGTCGCCCAACTTAGCGAAACGGGCCCGTACCGCCCACCAGGCACCGGGGATGTGCCCCTGCCGATAGCGCAGCGAATCGGCCAGGTCGATGACGTGAACGCCCCCGAGCCTCGCCGCCAGCGCGGTCGCGTCGATCGTCGGCACCCCCACCGTACTGTACGGTATGGCTGGGGTACTCGGGGTCGGCCCGGCCTTGACGGCATCGTCGAGGCGGACCACCGCCACCTCGTAGCGGCCCAGTTGGGCCAACCAGGAGGCAGTCATGGTGGCCCGCACCAGGGAGGCGTCATCAACTAGCACCACCCGAGCACCGAGCACCCCGACATACTCGTCGGTAGCCTGCACGATCTGGCCGCCGGGAGCGTGGCGGGCGCCGGGGGAGTGGCTGGCGTTGTATTCCTCGGCACTGCGCACGTCGAGCACGAAGGTGCTGCGGGTCCCATCGGCCAGCCATCCCTCCAGCGTGGCGCGGTCAAGGGTGGGCACACCGAAGCGGCGGGCGACGCGGCCGGCCGCCTCCATCGCCACCGCCAGACTAGGGGCCGATGGTGGGGCTGCGTGGGCGGTCTGGCCGTGGTCGAGGGTGAGGCCGGCCAGCTCCCAGCCCATGGTGCCACCCTCCAGTGCCAGCACCGGGTTGGGAATGCCAGCGTTGCGCAGAGACTGAGCGCCGATGATAGAACGGGTTCGGCCCGCGCAGTTGACCACCACGGTGGTATCGGGGTCGGGGGTGAGGTCGTGGATCCGGTAGACCAGTTCGGCGCCGGGGCAGTCAATACCGCCTGGTATGGACATCCGGTGGAACTCTCGCATGGGCCGGGAATCGACAATGACGATGCGCTCACCTTGGGCCTGGCGGCGGGCTAGCTCCACCGCGCTGAGGTGGGGGGTGTGCTCAAGCCGTTCTACCCACTCGCCAAAGGCCTTGGAGGCCACGTTGACCCCGGAGTAGTGCTCGCCCGGCCAGGCTGGCATCCCTCCCGCCAAGGTGGACACGTTCGTCCAGCCCAGTTCGCCCAGCCGGCGAGCGGCGCGAGCGGCCAGCCCGTCCTCGGCGCCGTCGGCATCGACCCAGACCACCGGGCAATCCCGACGCGGCACCAAGGCGGCGACGCGCCGTTCCAGGCTCGACAACGGAACACAGGATGCCCAAAACAAATGGTCGGTAGAGAACTGGCCCTGCTCGCGGGCGTCAAGCACGGCCAGTTCATCTCCGGCCAGGAGCCACGTCCGCAGCTCAGCGGCGGTGGTCGGCGCTGCGCTCACGGGGCCACGGCGAGGCCGGGGCGGGCCTCGCGCAGGGCACTGACTGGCTGCATGGGTTTCCAGGTTTGTTCCCGTTCGCTGTAGTACACCCGCTCGGTGAGACGGTCGAGGGCGAGGCCGTACATGTGAAAGTTCAAGGCCCCCCCACGGATGTGGATCGAGTGCAGGTCCTCGGCCAACATGGCCACCCCGTGGCCGTGTTCGACCATTTCTTCGTGCGTTTGCTCCACACCACCTTCGGGCTTGCGGCGGTAGAAGCGATTGAGCTCCTGGCCCTCGAAGCCGCAAACCACCGCCCAAGTGGTGTGGTTGTGCACAGGGGAATCGGTTTGGTCTCGGCAGGCGTTGACATAGAGCGCGAAGCGCCCGTCTTCGTCCTCAGCGATGCGGTACAGAAAGGACCCGCCCTCCGTCGGCGGGGCAAAATCCGAAGCGGGAAAAAGCTCACGCTGGGCCAGCAGCTCCAACAACCTGGAGCGGAACTGTTCGACCCGGCCCCGGTCCAGGGGACCAGCGGCCTCGATCCGGCGGATGTCCCCCATAGCTGCGGCCACCGCCTGAGCCCGTTGGTGTGCAATCGGTTGTTCGCTCATGAACCGACGTTACTCGGCAAGACCCGGGCCGATGCTCAACAATCAGCCAACCCGCGGCCAAGGGCCCAGGCGGCGGCCTGGGTCCGGTTGGCGCAGGCGCTTTTGGCCAGGATCGCTCGGACATGGTTGGCGATGGTGTGCTGGCTGGCGTGCAACGCTTCGCCGATCTCCCGGTTGGTCTGGCCCAGCGCCAGCAGCCGTAGCACGTCCAGTTCGCGTGGTGTGAGCCCGGTGCGATCCGGGCCTGCCGCGGGCCGATGCGAGCTGTCGAGCGCGTGGTGGCATCTCGCCGCTAACGAAGTCATCCCGTTCGTTTGGGCCGTCCCTGCAGCCAGGCGGAGCAGTTCGGTTCCCCGCGGACCGTCGCTGGGTGGGCCGTGCCGGGCGAGATGGCGTCCCAACGCGAAGCGGGAATGGGCGATCCACGTTGCCCAGCCGGTGTGCTCGTCCAAGGCGAGCGCAGCCTCGTAACAGCGCCGAGCGTCGCTCCGGTGGCCCAACGTCTCGTGCAAGCGGCCCAGGTAGCGGTCTGCCGCCCCGTAACAGGCGAGGCCCGGCACGTAGACCAACAAACCGGAATACGGCGCCAGCAGGGTCAACACGGGCTCCGCGATGGTGGCGTGGCCGGTGAACCAGGCGGCGTCGGCCAGGTAGCTCAGCACGCCCGCCAGCAACGAGTCCCGCGGCAGTGATGCCAGGCCGTCCGCCGCCAGCACGTCGAGCATGGCCGCGGATTCCGACAGCAGCTCCGCCTCGGCGTACACCGCGGCCAGGCCCGGCGCCCACGCCGCGCCGGGACGCAGCCGGGCGCTCAATTCCAGCGCTGGGCGCAGCTCGCCCAACCTGCCCTGCTCGCGCCGGATCGAGAACATCTGGATGCCGTAACCGCTCTCCGCGTGGTTGTTGACCTCCGCCCAGTCCTGATAGCGCTGCACGGCTTGCTCGGCCGCCTCGAAGTGGCCCTCCGCCAAGGCAACCGTCACCTCGTTGCCGGCCTGTACGAGGAGGTAGTACGGCTGACGCAACCGTTCGGCCAGGCGAGTGTGGCGGGCCATCTCGATGCGCAGCCGTGGCGGATCGGAGACCACAAACAAGCGCAGCAGCGCCTTGCAGGACAGGCGCAGCTCGGCGTAAGGGTCCCCGACGCGCCGCGCGATGTCCACCCCGCGAACCGAAAGCGCGAGCTGCTCATGCACCCGGTCCGGGGTCATGGAGGCGAACTCCAGATGGTGGATCACATCGAGCAGCAACGAGTCGTCGCGCAGGTCCGTGGCCAGCTCGAGGGCGGCCCGGCCGGCGGCGTCGCCTTCCTCGAAGCGACCCGATAGGGCCAGCGCAGCGGACAGTGCGCCCAGCAAGGCGCCGCGGGTGGCCGGGTCGGGCCCCAGTTGCAGCGATTCCTGCAAAAGGCGCACCGATGGGTCCCCGAACAGGGCGCCGCGCCAAGTGGCTTCGACCATGGCTTGGGCGGCACGGATGACCCGCCCGCCGGCGCCCTGCGCACGGGCCAGCGCGGCCGCCTCCAGGCAGCATCTCGCCGCCTGCAACGCAGCGCCGCTGAGCGCATGGGCCGAAGCCAGATCGATCAGTAGGTCGGCGCGCTCGACGTCGTCGGTCACCACCGCCAAGGCGTTGCCCAACATCGAGATGGCGTCGTCGAAGGACACGGACTTCATCGAGCGGTAGGCGGCCGCCCGAGCGTGACGCACCGCGGTGGCGGGGGGCTCCAGTGGAATGGCCGCGGCGAAGTGGTGCGCCAGCAAGGCGTCATCAGGCCGGGAAGCGCGCGCCAGGGTGCGGGCCAGGGCGAGATGGTGCTGCGGCCGTTCGGAGGCGGACAGACCGTCCTCAATGGCTTGACGTACCAGCGCATGCACGAAACCGAATCGGCCCGGACCCACCGGCACCAGCAGTCCGGCCGCCACCGCCCGGCTGGCCAGCTCCAAGGCGACCTCGATGCTCTGCTGGGCGGCCGCCGCGACGGTGGCGAGCTCGAAGCTGAGCCCGCTGCATGCGCCCAGCTTCACCAGCAGGGCACAGGAGGCCGGAAGCCGAACCAGGCGAGCGTTGGTCATCTCTCGTATCGAGACCGGCACGTCGAGGTGCTGCAACGCGGCGGCGGTCCAACCGATAGGGCCGTGCTGCACCCGGGCGGTTTCGAGCAGGTGTCGCCAAGATTCCGTCACGAGGAAGGCGTTGCCGGCCGTGTTGCGAAGGAGGTGGGTGACTACTGGTTCCAGCGCCGGGGGCACCTCTGGCGCACCGGAGGCGGCGGCAACGAAGGCGCGGATGGCGTGTTCGTCGAAGCAGTCCAGGCGAATGCGCTCGACGCCCGGCCGGCGGCACAGCTCGCCGAGGGCCTCAGCGAAGGCGTCGGTCTGTTCCATGGGGGCGTCTCGATAGGCCATCACGACCAGCAGGCGTTCCAGCCGGCCGGAGCGCAACACGTGCTCGACCAGCCTGACGGTGGGTCGAGCCGCCCAGTGCAGGTCGTCTAGCAACAGCAGCACCGGTTGGCGGCAGGCGATTCCGCTCAGCAGATCGACGACCGCTTCAAAGGACCAGTGGCGGTCGGCCTCCTGGACACCAAACAGCGGGCCTGCATCCTCCTGGAGGCTGTCTCCGTGGAGCAATCGAGCGAGATCCTGGTGGGCCGGACCGGGTAGCAGCTCGGCCAGCTCGGCAGGGCTGAGGGCGTCGACCAGGGGACGCAACGCTTCCACGAAAGGTTGAAACGCCATTTCTACGTTGCCCGACGAGCCCCCGTAGAGCACCACGGCGCCGCGCTCCACCAGCGGGCGGGCGAACTCGCTCAGCAGGCGGGTCTTACCCGCCCCCGCCTCAGCGCCGATGAACAGTGCCTGGCGTCTTCCCGCTGCCGCGCCCTGCCAGGCGCGGTCCAGTGCGGCCCAAGCGGCGGGCCGATCCACGAAGGGATCTGGACTGTCGTGGGCGAGCTGCCGGGGCAGGCCCAACCTGAGCTCGGGCGTGGGGACCGGCTCGATCGCCTCGATCCGGTAGGTGCCCGGCCGGTCCTGCAGCGCACAGAACCGAACCGCTAGATCGTCTTGGTACAACAGGCGTAGCACTTCCCCGGCCAAGATCTCACCGGGCTGCGCCAGCGCGGCACGCGAGGCCGCATCGCCCAAGGTTCGGGTTTCGTTCGGGCCGTCCACCTCGCCGATGGACAGCCCAATCGCCGCAGGGGGCATCGCGGCGCGCAGCTCGATGGCGGCGGCGATCGCTTCGGACACCGTTGCGAAACCCAGCACCAGCTCACCGTCGGCTCTTGACAAGACCCGACCGGCCGTTCGCGCTGTTGCGCTCGTTTCGTCCATACCGCTGGCGCACAACACCGTCAGCATCGTCGCCATCAGCGTGCCACCCCCACCCAAAACCGGACTAGTCAAATCTAACCACAGCGGCTCAGTAGGAAGGTCAGTATCGGTCAGGCGCGGGCAGGAGCGGGATGCCTACTGTCTCCACCATGACGATGACACGGAACGAAAGCCAAGAAACGGCAACGTCGCCATCGGGGGCGTTGCCAGCGATGCTCCAGCAGGTTCAGGCGCTCGAGTCGATGATCGCCGAGCACGGCCGTAAAGCGGAGATCGACCGGCGCCTCAGCGCGGAGCTCTACCAGGCATTGGAGCAGGCGGAGCTGTTCGCCATGACCGTGCCTCGGGCCTACGGCGGGCTCGAGATGCATCCGCTCGACGTCTACCGGGTGTGGGAGGCGGTGGCCCGCATCGATCCGGCCGTTGCGTGGAACCTGGTGATGAACGGCTCTATGACCGCGATGCTGGCCTGGCTGCCCCAACGAGGTGCGGACCAGATCTTCGCCGACGGGCCCACCACCGTGGCCGGCGCGCTACACCCGTTCTGCACCGCGGTGCGGGCTGACGGCGGCTGGCGGCTCAGCGGCCAGGTCCCCTTCGCCTCGGGCTGTGATCATGCCAGCTGGTTCATCCTGCCCGGTATGGAGATGGACGGGGAGGGTCCCAAGCTCGATCCGGTGACCGGCCAGCCCGCACCCATGGTCATGCTGCTGCCCCGGGCCGATGGGACCGTGTTGGACACGTGGCACACGCTGGGCATGCGGGGCACCGGCTCGGCCGACATCGTCGTGAACGGTGCGTTTGTGCCCGATCACCTCTGTTACTCGGTCGGCCCGCTCGAGCACCCGAACCCCGGCTTTGACGGACCCATGGCTCGACTGTTCCCGCTCTTCACGGTGATGGGCGAAGCGGTCATCTCCGTGGCGGTGGCGGCCACCATGATCGAGCAGCTGGTGGGCCTGGCCCAACGCAAGGCGCCGGCCTACACGACGGTGGCGTTGCGCGATCGGGAGCTGGCCCAATACCAGGCCGGCTGTGCCCGAGCGCGGGTCGACGCGGCCCGGGCGTTCATCCACCAGGCCGTCAATGAGGGTTACGCGGAGGCCTGCCAGCCCTTGCGTTTGACCACCGAGACGAAGATCCGGATGCAGCTGGCGGCCAGCTTCGCCGCCGATGCCTGCGCCGAGGCGGGGCGCTTGGTGCACGCGGCCGCCGGCTCGAGCGGTATTCGCAACGAGTTGGGCTTCGAGCGGGCGTTCCGGGATCTCCACACCCTCAGCCAGCACGGTTCGAAGGCACTACCTCGCTACGGCTCGGCGGGGCGACTGATGTTCGGGCTGGAGAACGACTGGATCTTCCTGTCTTTCTGAAACAGGCCGCCTGAAACCGGGCGGCGCGACGCGAATGCTGAAACAGGCGTCACGTTCGCGCTGGCACCGCTAGGGTGGCACCGACTTGTTGCACATAACCTGGAGGGCTCAGGACCATGCCGCTTTTCGTCATCGAGCGAAACTTCGCCGAGCAGATGTCGCTCGACCAGGAAGGGATCGACGCCACCGAGGCGTACAACGCCGACGCCAACCTGCGCTGGTTGTTCAGCTTCCTTTCCGCCGACAAGAAGAAGACCTACTGCCTCTACGAGGCTCCCGATGCGGAAGCGCTGATCCAACAGGCCAAGGACCTGGGCATCCCGGCCGACGCGGTGGTCGAGGTGGGCGAGTTGAACGCCGCCATGTTCTCAGGCCAGTCCGTCACCGGCCACCTGGTTTCCTGAGCAACCCGTCCGCCTGAGCCGCAAGAGGAGACAAGGTGGCTATGACCGGGGCGCCGGCCATGGCCACCATCCTGTTCACCGACCTCGTCGGGTCAACCACGTTGCGGGTGCAGCTGGGCGAGGAACAGGCAGATGAGCTGCGCCGCGTCCACGATCGGTTGCTGAGCGAGCGGGTTCTGGCCCACGGCGGCAGGGTCGTCAAGGGCGGCGGCGACGGGCTGCTGGCCGCCTTCGAGTCGGCCTCGGCGGCAATGACGGCCGCGGTTGAGATGCAAGAGGCGGTGGCAGCGTATAACTCACGGCGAGATCGCCTGGCCGAGCTATCGGTCCGCATCGGGCTGTCCGCCGGGGATGTGCTGTGGGAGGACGGAGACTGTTTCGGCACTCCGGTGGTGGAGGCCGCCCGCATGGAAACGGCCGCTTCCGGCGGGCAGATCCTGTGCTCGGACCTGGTGCGCATGATGGCTCGGGGCCGCGGCCAGCACGAGTTCGTGTCGGTCGGGGACTTGGATCTGAAAGGCCTGCCCGAGCCCGTGCACGCCTTCGAGGTCCGCTGGGCTCGCCCTGATCCGCTGCGCCGTGCCTCGCTCCTGCCCCTCCCAGCCAGCTTGAGCGTGACCGCGGCGGGCCCGTTCGTGGGCCGCGAGCCGGAACAGAGCGAGTTGCGGATGCTGTTGGGGCAACGAGAGCGTGCCGCGGCCACGGTGATCTGGTTGGCCGGTGAACCCGGCATCGGCAAGACCCGCCTGGCGGCCGAGCTGGCCGCCGAGCAGCACGCCGAGGGCTGCACCGTGCTCTTCGGTCGATGTGATGAAACGCTGCAACTGCCCTACCAGCCCTTCGCCGAGGCGCTGCGCCACTTCGGCGCCCACAGCACCGACGCTGAACTTCGCCAGATCCTGGGACCGTCCGTGGGACCGGAGCTGGTGGCGTTGTGCCCGGACCTGGCCCGCCGTCTACCGGGCGGCGTCGAAGGCAACACGACGAAGGAGCTGGATCAGTCCCGCCTGTTCGAGGCGTTACGCGGCTGGTTGGCGGCATTGGCTGAGCGTGGCGCGGTCCTGTTCGTCCTCGACGATGCCCATTGGGCCACCGCCCCTACGCTGTTGCTGCTCAACTACCTGGGCCGCAACTTGGAAACCGGCCAGGTGGGGTTCATCACGACCCTGCGGGACACGGAATGTCCTGACGAGCTGGGACGCATCATCGACGAGAGCGCGCTGCGCCCCGGCGGCCTTCGCCAGTCGTTGCGGGGCCTTCAACCTCACCACGTGGCGGAGCTGGCTCAGAACGAGACCAATCAGCACGAGTTGCACGCCCAGACCGCCGGCAACCCGCTCTTCGTGCACGCGGTGCTAGCCGCAGGCAGCACGGGAGCCACCCTGGCTGCGGCCATCCGCCGCCGGGTCAGCCGGTTGCCTGCGCCAGTCCAGCAGGCGCTGCACCTCGCCGCCTTGGCGGGGCTGGAGTTCGACCTGCGGGTGGTGGCCCGCGCGGCGGAGCTGACCAAGCTGGAGCTGTTGACCCGTGTGGAGCACGCCGTGCAAGCGGGTTTGCTCGAGGAATCGGGAGCGAGCCGCTTCCGCTTCAGTCACGGACTGGTGCGCGACGCGCTTGACCATGACGTCGGCGCGGCCCGCCGGATACTGGGTCACCGCGCCCTCGCCGAAGCCTACGAGTCCCTGCTGCCCGACGACCTGGCGGCGTTGGCTCGGCACTGGTCCGAGGCAGCCGAGGACGATGAGGCGCAAGCCCGGGCGGTTGCTGCGCTGCGCGCCGCCGGAGATGCCGCCTACGGTCTGAGCGACCACGACGGGGCGGCTCGGGCCTATGGCAGGGCGCTCGAGCTGGTGGGTGACGTGCAAACACCGCTTCGAGCCCAGCTGGCTTTCCTGGTCGGGCGGGCCCGCCTCGAGGGCGGTTCCCATGTTCATGAGACCGAGGAGCTGCTGTTCGCCGCCGGTGCCCTGGCCGGGCGGCTGGGGCTCGCCGAGCTCAGCGTCGAGGCGGTCGCGCTAGGTTGGCTGGTGAGCGCCAAGCTGGGCAGACTCTCCGCCGATGCGCAGCGCGCCGTTCTGGCGTTGATGGAGAACCTCCCCGACGAGGGGCGAGCAGCGGCGCGGGTGCTGGCCTTGCGGGCGAACGTGCTTTTGTCGATGGGTCGCCTTGATCAGGTCGTCACGGCTGGGCTGGAAGCGTTGGCCATGGCGGAGCGGGTCGGAGATGAGTGGGCCATCGGTTGGGCCCATAACGCGGTGGCCAACGGTCTGCCTTACGAGCGATCGCGAGAGCGTGCGCAGCATGCGCTCGCCAGCTTCACCGGTCGGACATCGGCGCAGCATTCGTCGGTTTCGGTGTACTGGCTCTACCACCTCACTTCCTCGTTGCTCGCCATCGGTGAGGGAGCACGAGCAGCGCAGGAACTCGATGTGGTGGCGGCCGAAGCAGAACGCCGGCGCGATCCGTTCCTCGTGCATGCTGCGCTGGTAGGGCGATCAGCCATGGCGCTGCTGCACGGTGACCTCGCAGGCGCCGAACTGGCCGCGGCGCGTTCCGAGTCCGTTGCCCCGCAGTTGATCGGCGCCGACGTTTCTGGAGTGCACGGGGTGCAGATGTTCTCTATCCGCAGGGAGCAGGGCCGCCTGGCCGAGGTGGCTCCAGGGTTGCGGCTGCTCGACCGGTTGGATACCAGCGGGACGTGGCGCCCGGGGGTGGCCGCCCTGTATGCCGAGCTCGGTATGGTGCACGAAGCCGCCGCCGCGGTGGACGCCGTCGTGGTAGGCGACATCGTGGATCTGCCGGACGACTTCCGGCGGCCGCTGTCAGCCTCCTATCTCGTCGACGCCATCGCGCTCACGGGAGATGCGCGCCAGGCCGCGTCGCTC
>JANPEN010000060.1:0-5356 GCA_031422955.1 Acidimicrobiia bacterium | reverse complement strand
GTGACGACCGCCAACAACGGAAAGCGGCAGGTGCGGGCCAAGCTCAACAGGTTGATGCAGTTGCCCACTCCGCTGGACTGCATGAGCAGCACACCTCGCTCGCCGCCTAACCACGCTCCGGCTAACACGCCGATGCCTTCTTGCTCGCTCGAAAGGGGTACCGCCTTCGGGTGCCACGCCGCGCTGGTGGCGTGGCCGGCCTCGGCCCGTCGGATGAGGCCGGC
The DNA here is from genome assembly GCA_031422955.1 of Acidimicrobiia bacterium. Taxonomy (GTDB): domain Bacteria; phylum Actinomycetota; class Acidimicrobiia; order Acidimicrobiales; family CAIXPF01; genus CAIXPF01. The sequence continues at coordinate 5,132 of JANPEN010000060.1, read as the reverse complement.
CAAGCCCGCATCGGGGACGTAGGCGAGCTGAGCCAGGCGAAGTTGGGAGAACACGTCCCACACCTCGCCAACCCAGCCCGGTTCGGATCCGCTCGGCTCTGGCCCGCTCGCCTCGGAGTCCGGCGCTGCGGATTGTCCCATGATCGCTGCCTCTCCAACCTCGGGGCGCTCGCCCGGTCGACGCGCAGTCTGGTCTGCAGCCACCGGCTGCGTCACCTCCGGCGCCGGTCGGGCGTGGCGAGGCGGCCCGAGCGCGGGGTCCATCGGAGGATCTATCCTGGCCAACGAATCGGGATCGATTCGTCGCGGACGGCCGTAGCCGGCTGGCCGCGGCGCAAAACAACGAAGGAGAGTGACTATGAGCGCAGAGCAGTCAAGCGCAGAGCAGGTCGTCAACGACTTCATCGCGGCCGTGGGCCGCAAGGACCAAGACGGTGCCATGGCCTTGGTGGCTGAGGACTGCTACTACGACAACGTGCCCATCGGGGACATGCGCGGCCACGAAAAGATGCTGGAGTTCCTGGGCCCGATGTTCCGCAGCAAGGGCGAGCTGCAGTTCGAGATTGTGCGCCAGTCTGCCGCCGGCAACATCGTGATGAACGAGCGCATTGACCGCTTCGAGATGAAAGGCAAAAAGATCGGGCTGCCGGTGGCCGGCGTGTTCGAGGTCAACGACGGCAAGATCTCGTTCTGGCGTGATTACTTCGACAACGGCATGTTCATGAAGGCCCTCAAGGGCGAGTGAACGTCGCGGGAGTGCCGGGCACCGCGTGGCCGAAACCAGCGGCGCCCGGCCTCTTTAGGAGACGCGCCAGCGGTCGATGTCGGCGTCGGGGGCCAGGGCGGCGAAGATCTGTACTCGCGGGCCCTGTAGCTCGCGGCTGATGTGGCCTTGACCGGTGGTGTCGTCGGCCAACAACACGTCGCCTACCCCGAATTGGCGTTTGGTGCCGTCTCCGGTTTCGATCTCGACCGTACCGGCTAGGTGGATGACGAACTGGCGCCGTGGGGCGACGTGAAAGTCCAACACCTCCGGGCCTCCCTCGGCGGTGTCACGAAAGAACACGGACGTGGTGGGGATCGGGGCCGATAGCTGCCCAATGCCACTGGACTGCAGGGGCAACTCCAGATCCTCGAAATGGGAGCGCTGATCGGATCCAGTGAAAATACGGGTGACGCGCACGGCCCCGTCGACTCAGGCCCGGCCGGCCGGTTGGACCCGGCGGCCGTCGGCTCCGGCGGGAGCAACTAACACATCTTGGGGACCGAAGGTCTTGGTCCAGCAGGCGAACTCCAACAGCACACCGTCGGGATCACGGAAATAAACCGAGCGGACGAACACGCCCGGGTGCATTTCCTTGGCGATGGTGGTCTCGCTGTCGTCGTGGTTGAGGACCTTGGAGATGGCCACCCCCTTGGCGTCCAGTTTGGCCACGTACTCGTCGAAGCGTTCCGGGGACACATCGAAGGCCACGTGGTTCATCGACCCGTGGGCGGACACGATGTCGCCCGAGCCGGGCAGGTGGCCGGCCGAGGCGATGCCGGGGGCGTGGGGCGGGGCCCCGGGGAACCAGAAGAAGGCGATGCTGTCGCCTTTGCCGCAATCGAAGAAGAAGTGTTGCCCCCCGCCCGGAATCTCTAGCGTCTTGGTCAACGGCATGCCCAACACGTTGGTGTAAAAATCCACCGTGCGGGCCATGTCACTCGATACCAGAGCCAGGTGGTTGAAGCCCCTGAGCTCGAACTCGGTGTTCTCGGCCACGTCGTCTCCCCCTTCGTAGCGCACACATTTCGCGGGCGCTTCTCCGCATACAGTATCGCCGTGACGAGAACTCGACAGGTCCCCACCGCCGAAGCCCCCGCTTCGGTCCTGCCCATCTACCAGCGGCTCTTCGGGGATCGAGACCCCGTCGCCCAGCCGGGTACCGCCACTGGCACGCCCGGCAACTGGTGGACGGTGTTCGCCCAGACCCCAGAGCTACTCGATCACATGGTGGCTGGGTTCGGGTTGTTCTCCAGCCCTCAGCGCGAGTTGCCGGCCAAGCTGCGCGAACTGGCCCTGACCCGCACCGGTTTCTGTGCCCAGAGCCAGTTCGTGTTCAGTCAACACTGCAAAGCGGCCAGGGCGGCCGGTCTGAGCGAGGCGCAGATCACCGCCATTCCCAGTTGGGCCGTTGCTGCCCCTGGAGTTTTCTCTATCGAGGAAACAGCCGTCTTGGCCTACACCGACGAGCTCGTCCTGGGCGATGGTCGGGTGCAAGACGCAACGTTCGCCGTGTTGGGAGCCGAGCTGTCCGAACCCGCCATCATCGAGTTGACCTACGCGATAGCCAGTTATCGCCTGCACGCCCTCATGTGTCGGGCCCTGCGCCTGGAGTACGACGACATCGCCGAACGCATCGTCGAAATCCCCGCCCCCGCCGCCGCCGGCCAGGTTCCCCAAGACGTCATGGGCACCATCTCGATGCGTTAAAAAGGTTCTTGCGTGGCTCGCTGTTCTTGCTGCCCTGCCCGCTGTCGCTCGCAGGGTGTCGGCGGCTCGCTAGCGCTCGCACACCGACCTGGCGCTCTCTCGGGGGGTGCAAGCACCGCTCCCCGGCACGGGTGGTTGGGCGCCAGCGCCGGCTCTTATCCTGCACGCCGCCCCGCGACCGGCCAGTCCGGGAGTTCTGACGCGGCCCTGCCCACCGGGTCGGTTCCGCCCACGGGGCCGGTTCCGCAGGCCTCTAGCGGAACTCGGCCGGCGCTGGCGCCGCACTGCGTGACGGGAACCCGTGCTCGCTCCCAGGGTGGCGGCGCCAGGTCGGCGTGGGAGCGCTAGCGAGCCGCCGACACTCGGGGACCGACAGGGAGCCGAGCAGCAAACACAGGGAGCCGAGTAATAAATCCGAGCAACAAACACGAGCAGCAAGCTCTAGTACCAAAGTACAGTTTTGTCTATCATCGCTAAGTTGTATCCTTGGATGGCTCGACGCTTGTCGGGTTCGCCGACGCAGGGCGCGTTTCCGGGGCCGTCGGTGCTCCGAAAGGGGAGGACCATGGGGAAGCCAGCCACCCGAGTTTTCGTTGCGGTAGGCGCCATGGTCCTTGCCTTGCTCGGACCGGTCGGGCTGGCGGAGCAAGCGGCCGCGGTTCCGCCGCCGTCGCCTGAGCTGGTTGCGCCGCTGGGTGGCGTCAGCGTCACCCAGCCGGTCACCATCTCCTGGGCGGCGCTGCCCGACACGGTCGCGGGTGGCTACAACTGGGAGCTGAGCCGTTCCGCCGATTTCGCTTCGGTCCAGGAAAGAAATGGGTTGTTGCTTTCGGGGGCGGCGACGACCTCTGCGATCGTCAGCGGGCTTGCCAACGGAACCTACTTCTGGCGAGTACAGGCCATGAGTCGCGACCTCGAAGCGGGCCCGTGGTCGTTGCCTCGTGGCTTCACCGTCAGCGGTTCTGGGCCCGAGATGCCAGGCACGGCCACGCTCGACCCGCCGCAGAACGGCACCCAGTTCCACTCCTGGGAGAACATCACCTTCACGTGGAGCGCCGTGCCCGGCGCGGTGGATTACATCCTGCAGGAGTCGATCGACCCGACCTTTCCGGTCGGTAACCGGGTGCGTCAGGTCAACATTCCCGGTCCCACCGAGCGGATTTCGTTCAATCCCAGTCTCCAAGGAAACTTCAAGGCTCGCGTCATCGCCGTCAACTCCAGCGGCCTCATGGGAACGCCTTCGAACGTGGTGGACTTCAGCGTCCTGGACAGCAACCCGTTCCCGGCGCCGCCCACGCTGATCGCTCCGAGCAGTGGCGTAGCGCTCACCGTGCCGCTGACCCTGTCTTGGACGCACGTCCCGAACCATCAGGATCTGGGCTACCAGGTCCAGATCTCGAGCACCTCGGCCTTCACGACGATCGAGGCGAACTACCGGGTGTCGGAGAACGAGAACATTGTTCCCACCCTCAGCGCCGGCACGAAGTTCTGGCGGGTGCGCTCCCAACACGGCTACATCGGCTCCGTCGAGGCCTACACGGAGTGGTCAGCCACGCGCTCATTCACGGTTACCGCGGTGCTGCTGCGCATGGGGTCGGTCACCCTGGATCCGACGGTGTACAGCGGTGGCGACACCCAGTTTTATCTGGACCTCACCGGATTGGCACCCACCGGCGGGGCCGTCGTCACGCTGTCGACCAGCGATCCGAACCTGACGCCGGAACTGCCCGCGTCGTGGTTCATCGTCGCCGGCACCTCGTCGGCCATTGTGCAGGTGTTCCCCACCGGGGCTGTGAACTCGGGCCGCTGGATGCGAGTTGGGTTCGTGACCACGCCGACTCCCGTGACGGTGACGGCGACCTACAACGGATCTACTGCGTCCACCACCATGACGATCTTGCCGCCAACCCTGAACGACACACCCTTGCAGTTGAGTCCTTCCCGTGCCACCGGTGGCGCCCAGTTGCTCGGGATCGTGGACCTCGAGGTCGGCTGCTTCGCCGGTTTCTGCGATGGACTTGCCCCTCCGGGAGGCTTCGAGGTGAGCCTCTCCAGCTCTTCACCGGCGGCGACGGTCCCGGCCAGCTTCACCATCCCCGCCGGCGCTGGCGGAGGTGGATTCCCGATTCAAACGAGCGCGGTGACGGAGGAGACAACGGTCACCATCACGGCACGCGCGGGGGCGGCGGACGCCACTTGGCGAATCACCCTCAGCCCGTCAACCGCGCCAGACTCGCTGACGCTGGACCCGGTCGAGACAACGAGTGGATCCCGGGGCATCGTGCGGATTCCCTTGTCTGCCGTGAAGGGTCACGATCAGGATTTCCGGGTCACGAGCAGTAACCCGAGCGTCGCCGCCGTTCCGGCGGTCGCCACCATCCACGCCTCGACCGAATCTGGCGTCTTCTCCATCTCGACCGGCGCGGTCACGACCCGCACGGTCGTCACCATCTCGATCACCGGCGGCGGCGTGACCCGAAGCGCCGATCTGGTCGTGCATCCGAACCTACCCGTGTTGAGCGGGTTCACGGTGAGCCCCACCAGTGTGACCGGTGGCAGTACGGCGACGGGGACCGTCACCCTCGCCAGCCCCGCTCCCGCGGGTGGGGTGGGCGTCAGCCTGGGTAGCGGCCTTCCTGGCGCGGTCGCTGTCCCGGCG
>JANPEN010000059.1:0-4930 GCA_031422955.1 Acidimicrobiia bacterium | reverse complement strand
GCCTCGAGCGCATCGGCCACACCGTGGTTGTGCCCCGCCGGGATCCCACCCCGGCCACCGGTCGTGCGGAGGGAGACAACTGGGGCGGTCGCCTGCTCGAGGTGATGTGGGCCACCGACGCGGTCATCTTCGTTGTTTCCGCCGCCGCGGCCACATCGGAGCAGGTGCATCGGGAGGTCCATCTGGCCGGGGCCGAGCGCACCCCGGTGATCCCCGTGTTGGCCGGCCCCGTCGATTTGCCCGACGATCTGGCCTACTACCTGCAACGCCAGGTGCCGGTAGATCTCCGTAGAGACATGGCCGCCGGCTTGTCTCAACTGCAGGGCCGGCTGGATGATGTGCACCCCAAGCGGGTGGCCCGCCCGTGGCAACTAGCCCGAAGGGTGCTCGGAGCCAGCGCGGTGTTCCTGGTGGTAGCGGCTTTGGCCCTGCTGGTGTTGGGCTAGCGACCGAAACGTCATGGCCGCCCAGCGACGCGGGGTGTACCCCGGCACCTTCAACCCGCCCACCGCCGCCCATGTGGCCATCGCGGAAGCCGCCCGAGCCCAACGAAGACTGGACCGCGTCGATCTGGCCCTCTCCCGGCGGCCCATCAACAAAGAACACGTCGAGATTCCCACCTTCGACCATCGCGTCGAGGTGCTGCAGGCGTTGAGCCGCCGCCTGGGCTGGCTGGGCGTGGTGGTCACCGACGCCACCCTCATCGTGGACATCGCCCTCGGCTACGACGTGGTGATCATGGGGGCGGACAAGTGGGACCAAGTCAACGATGTGCGCTACTACGCCGATGACGCCGCCCGCGACGAGGCGGTGGCCCGCCTGCCCGAGATCGCCCTCGCCCCCCGCCCCCACGCCACCGATCGCCCCATTCCCCTCGGTATGGAGCTGACGGTACCCGAGCAGTACCACCAGGTTTCTTCTACCGCGGCGAGAGCCGGCCGCCTCGACTGGATGGTGCCAGAGGCTCAGGAGTTCGACCAACGTACCGGGGCCTGGTCCGATCCAGCCCGCTATCGGCGCGGGAACGGCAGCTCACGCCCTGGAGGACGGGCCGGCGGGCCGGCTTCGGCTGGGTAGGCTTCGGCCATGATCTCGGAGGCCGATGTGGAACCCTCCGTCTCCCCCCGGGCCCCGGTGATCACGGCCCGAGCGGTGGCCAAAAGCTACGGAGCGGCACCGGTACTGCGCGACGTCACCGTCGACATACCCTCGGGTATCACTGGGTTGTTGGGGGCCAACGGGGCCGGCAAGACCACCCTCATCGGGTTGTTGTTGGGGCTGCACAACGCCGACTCGGGCGAACTCCGGGTGTTCGATCTGGATCCGGCCCGAGCCGGCCCGGCGGTGCGGGAACGAGTCGGCTACGCCCCCGAGCATCATCGTCTTCCCCCCGATATGCAAGCGCTGGACCTGGTACGCCACCTGGCCGAAGTCCATGGCCTGCCCCCCCGCCAAGCCATGAGCAGAGCCTCCGATGCCCTGTGGCAGGTGGGCCTGGGCGAGGAACGGTTGCGCCCGGTGGGTTCGATGTCCACCGGCCAACGCCAACGGGTGAAGCTGGCCGCGGCCATTGCCCACGATCCCCGCCTGCTGTTGCTGGACGAGCCCACTGACGGTCTTGACCCACCCCAGCGCGACGCCATGTTGGCGCTCATCGTGCGCATCGGCCACGAGTTCGGCATCGACGTGGTGCTGTCATCCCATCTGCTGGACGAGGTCGAGCGCACCTGTGACAGCGTGGTCATTCTGTCCGCTGGCCAAGTCATCGCCTCCGGCTCGCTGTCGAGCTTGCGCCGTGGCTCTTCGGGCGTGGTGGTGGAGTTGGACCAAGGGGTGGAAGCGGTGCAGTCCGCCCTGGTTGAGGTGGGCTGGGCGGTGCAGCGCACGGGGAGCCGGTTGGAGGTCACCGCCTCCGTCGAGCAGGAAGACCAGGCCTTCGACGCCGTGCGCGACGCGGTGGCCAACGCCGGCGCTTCGGTGCGGCGACTCCACGCCCGCCGGGCCAGCCTCGAAGAAGTTTTCCTGGGAGCGACGGCGTGAGCGACCCAGGGCCCGCTTCGGAGGGCCCCGGTCAGGCCCGGATTCTCGACCAGGGCTACCGCCGCTACGACGGCGAACGGGGCGGGGTGCGGGCGGCCATGCGAGCGGTCCACAAGGCATCGGTGCAACGAGCGCTGGGCCTGAAACGCTCGGCTCGTTTCAAGGTGGTGCCGTTGGCGAGCGCGGTGTTGTCCTACCTGCCCGCCATCGTGTTCGTTGGCGCGGTTGCCTTGCTGCCCAACCAGATCCAAGACGAAGTGCCCTTCGGCTACTCCGACTATTACGGCTACATCACCGCCGCCATTGTGTTGTTCGTCTCCTTTGTCACCCCCGAGGTGCTCTGCACCGACCGTCGCAGCGGCATGCTCGGGCTCTACCTGGCCGGGCCTTTGGACCGGATCCGCTACCTGGCGGCCAAGGCCGCGGCCATCGTCTCGGTGCTGGCCGTGGTCACCCTGGGACCAACGCTGTTGCTGTTGATCGGTTTCTCCTTAGCCGACTTCGGGCCCGACGGCGCCCTGGCGGTGGTCAAGACCCTGGCCCGCATCGTTGCCTCAGCCGCGGTGGTGACCGCCTGGTACACGGCGCTGTCCATGGCCGTGGCCAGCCTGACCGATCGCCGGGCCTTCGCTTCCGCCGGCATCATCCTCACCGTGTTGATCACCTCCTCGGTGGTATCCGCCTTGGTCAGCAGCGGCTTGAGCGGGGCCTTGCGCTTCGCGGATCTGTTCTCGTTGCCCTTTGAGTTGGTGCGGCGCATCTACGGCGAGCGAGGAGCCCAGGACATGGCGGATCTCTCCACGCTGTCGCTTTTCCTGGCTGGGGGCCTCTACCTGCTGGCGTTTTCGGCGGTGGTGGTATGGCGCTATCACCGCCTGGCGGTCACCCGATGACGGCCACCATCCCCGGGGCGGGCCCATCGGTCAGCTTGGAACGGGTTTCGAAGTGGTTCGGTGACATCGTGGCCGTGTCCGAGGTCAGCTTCGCCTTGGGGCCAGGGGTGACCGCCCTGCTGGGGCCCAACGGGGCCGGAAAATCTACCGTGCTACGCATCATGTGCGGCCTCACCCCCGCCTCCCAGGGTTACGTCGCCATCCTGGGCGAAAACCCCCGAACCCAGGTCAGCGCCGCCCGCCAGATCGGCCTCGTCCCCCAGCAGGAGGGACTCTTCGAACGCCACACGGCGCTGGCCTTCGTACGGCTGGCCGCGGTGTTGCACCGCCTAGAAGACCCAGAGGGAGCGGCCCGACGGGCGCTGGCCATCGTGGAGCTCGACGCCGACGCCAGCCAACCGGTGGGCACCTTCTCCAAGGGCATGCGCCAGCGGGTCAAGGTGGCCCAGGCCTTGGTCCACGACCCCCACGTGCTGGTGCTCGACGAGCCGTTGAACGGCCTGGACCCCCGCCAACGCCTACATCTGATCGAGCTGTTCGGTCGCCTGGGCGCCGAGGGGCGCTGCGTGATCGTGTCCAGTCACGTGCTCGACGAGGTCGAACGCTTCGGTTCCCGCATCCTGGTCATCGCCCACGGCCGGCTGGCCGCCGAGGGCGACTTCCGGGCCATTCGCAACCTGATGGACGACCGGCCCCGCCAGTTCCGGTTGCGTACCGACAAGCCCCACGACCTCGGCGCCCACCTCTTCGGCTGGGGCCTGGCCTCCCGCGTCGGCGTCGATCCGGACGGCTCCCTTTTGGTCGAGACCACCAACGCCCCCCGCTTGCGCATCAGCCTGGCCCCGTTGGCCCGCGACTGCGGGGCTACCATCACCGAGCTCGAGCCGCTCGACGAGGACCTCGAATCGGTGTTCCGCTACCTGGTCGGCCGGGGATGAGCGCCTTCCCGCCAAGCCCGTTCGTGGCGTTGTACCGAACCATCTTGGGGGCGGTGGCCACCCGCAGCCGTATCGCCGCCCTCGGTGCCTTGGGCGCCGGTGCCAGCCTGGTCGGTCTGGCCATCGGCCTGTCCGATCCCTTTCGCCCCGACCGCGCCGGTGTCCTCTATGTCAACGGGGTCGGCCTGTCGGTGTTGGTACCGGTGGTGGCCCTGGTGTTCGCGGCCGCCGCCTTCGGAGACCTAAGCGAAGACGCCACCCTGGTCTATCTGTGGCTGCGACCCCTCCCCCGTTGGCACTTGGCCCTCGCCGCCTACGGGGCCGCCCTCACCGTGACCCTGCCGTTGACGGTGCTGCCGCTCTGCCTGGGCGTTGCCCTCACCGGGGCCGGTCTGGCGGTGGTGGCGGGAACGGCGGCGGCGGTGACGGCGGGGGTGGTGGCCTACGCGGCGCTGTTCTGTGCTCTGGGACTGCGCTTTCAGCGGGCCTTGGCCTGGGGTCTGGCCTACATCTTGATCTGGGAGGGTTTCGTGGCCCAGGCCGGGCGGGGGGCCAGCCGGCTGGCCATCCGGGCCTACACCCGTAGCATCCTCACCGAGGCCAGCGGTATCCGCCTCCGCCTCGCCAACGTCAGCATACTTACAGGTATGGTGATGCCGGCGGTAGTAGCGCTCGTAGCCATCGCCTACACCTCTTATCGCCTGCGTCGCCACGACGTTCCGTGATCAGTACCGACCGCAACCTGTTGCGGCTGGCCCTACCCGCCCTCGGGGCTTTGGTGGCGGAACCCATCTATGTCCTCACCGACACCGCCATCGTGGGCCGGCTGGGCACCGTGCCGTTGGCCGGGTTGGCCATTGCCTCTGCGGTGTTGCTCAGCGGCTACGCGGTGTTCATCTTCCTGGCCTACGGAACCACCTCGGCCGTAGCGCGCTACCTGGGCGCCGGCGAGCAGCGGGCCGCCGCTGAACAAGCGGTGCAAGGCCTGTGGTTGGCCGCCGGAATCGGCGTGGGGCTAACCGGCCTGGGGCTGGTCGGGGGACCCACCCTCATAGGCTT
>JANPEN010000058.1:0-4619 GCA_031422955.1 Acidimicrobiia bacterium | reverse complement strand
CACGACATCGCCGCCCGAGCTCGCCGATCCGTTGACGCCATGCTGGCCCTCGGCGCCACGCCTGTTCCCCGACCGCCGGCGGATGCTCTGGCGAAGGGCGTGGGATGAGCCCCGGTGCGGGGATGCGCCCCGCGGATGTCGGCGCTGCCACCTCAGCTCGGAGCGAGGACATGGATCCGGTGGACCTGTCGGTACGACGCCACCGGGTGCTGGTGGTGGGGGCCGGGGTTGCCGCCCTTTCGGCCGCGCTGGCGCTGGGCGAGGCAACGGTCTTGGTTGACACGGTGTTGGGAGGGGGATCGAGTCCCTGGGCGCAAGGCGGGATGGCTGCCGCCTTGGCCGCCGACGATTCGACTGCGGCTCACGCCGAGGACACCGTGGCCGTATCTGGCGGCATCGGGGACCGCCTTGCGGCCGAGCGAATCACCAGTGAAGCCCCCGAGGTGGTGGCCTGGCTGGGTTCGCTCGGGGCTCGGTTCGACACCGACGCGGCGGGGACGCTGTGTTTGGGGCGGGAGGCGGGCCACCGGACCCGCCGTATCGTGCACGCCTGCGGAGACGCGACCGGCGCGGAGATCATGCGAACACTGGTGGCCGCCGTGCGGGCCACGGCCACCATCACCGTGCACGAGCAGGTGACGGTGCTGGATCTGGTCCGTGATGTTGCTGACAAGCACGTCGTTGGGGTGTTGGCCCGCGATCAGGAAGGCGCTTTGACGCTGCATCTGGCCGGCGCCGTCGTGCTCGGTACCGGAGGGTATGGTCACCTTTTTGCTGCCACCACCAACCCGGCCCAGGTGGCAGGGGCGGCGGTGGCTATGGCCGCTCGGGCCGGCATTGCCCTCGCCGACCTGGAGATGGTGCAGTTCCACCCCACCGCGTTGGCGGCACCGGGTCGGGACCCGTTGCCGCTATTGACGGAAGCATTGCGGGGCGAGGGAGCGATCTTGGTCAATGACCTGGGCCAGCGATTCATGGTCGGCCGCCACCCCGACGCCGAGCTGGCCCCGCGTGACGTCGTGGCGCGAGCTATTTACGCCCAGATGGTGGCTGGCCGCACGCCGTACCTCGATGCTCGCGCCGCGGTAGGCGAGCATTTCCCTGCTCGCTTTCCCACCGTGTTCGCGCTGGCGATGGCCGAAGGTATCGACCCCCGCACCGATTTGTTGCCCGTTTCTCCCGCCGCCCACTACTGCATGGGCGGCGTTGCTACCGACGTGGCCGGCCGAGCCTCCAAACCGGGGCTGTGGGTGGTCGGTGAGGCCGCCTCCACCGGCGTGCACGGCGCCAATCGGTTGGCCTCCAACTCCTTGCTGGAGGGGATTGTGATGGGTCGCGCCGTCGCGGCTGAGGTGGTGGGCTGGCTTCGAACCTGCCGAGAACGAACGGAACCTGACCACGTTGTGGTGCCGACCACCAGCCTGACGGTCGGCCAGTCTGACGCCGGGATCTACGCCCAGCTTCGGTCCTTGTTGTGGCGACATGCCGGCGTAGTTCGTGACCACAGGGATCTGTGCGACGGTTTGGCCGCGCTGGACCGTTTCGCCGCCGCGGAGGCGGGCGCCCAGGGCTTGGCCGCTCGCAACGCGGTGACAGTTGCCCGTCTGGTGTTGGGCGCGGCCCTGGCCAGAACGGAAAGCCGTGGGGCGCACTTTCGTGCAGATCATCCTCGCATGGACCTGCGTCAAGCTCGGCGCCAGGTGGCGCGATCTGAACCGGAGCCGACCACTCGCCTCGAGGTGACGGCAGCACTTGCTCGGGTCGCGTCGGTGGCCACATCGGTGGCGGCGTGAGCAGTGGTGGCGTGAGTAGTGGTGGCGTGAACAGCGGTGGCGTGAGCAGCGGCGGCGCGAACGGGGCCGGACTGCACCCGCTCGCGCTCGAGCCACTGTTGCGGGCGGCGTTGGCGGAGGATTTGGGTCAGGCGGGTGACCTCACCACCGACGCGATCGTGGGCGCCGACCAGCGCTCGACGGCGTCCATCGGGGTGCGCGCCGACGGGATCATCGCAGGGCTGACGGTGGCGAAGGCGGCCTTCGCGCTGTATGACCCGACCGTGCAGTTCGTGGCCTTGGTCGAAGAGGGCGAGCGGGTGCGGGCTGGGCAGATGCTGGCCCGCCTGGACGGCCCGGCGCGCAGCCTGCTGACCGTCGAGCGCACCGCGTTGAACCTGCTCGGCCGTCTGTCGGGCATTGCCACCGCCACGGCGGGGATGGTCAGCGCGGTAGCTGGCACCCAGGCCAAGATCGTGTGCACCCGCAAGACCACCCCCGGCCTGCGGGCTTTGGAGAAATACGCCGTTCGCATGGGTGGAGGTTCCAACCACCGCTTTGGTTTGTACGACGCGGTGTTGATCAAGGACAACCACATCTCGGTGGCCGGCGGGGTGGCCGCCGCCGTTGCTCGGATCACCCAGCGGGTGGGACATCTGGTCAAGGTGGAGGTGGAGGTGGATTCGCTGGCCCAACTCGACATCGTGTTGGGTCTGGACCGCGTCGACGTGGTGCTGCTGGACAACTTCCCGCTTGACGAGCTGCGGGTCGCGGTGGACCGGGTGGCCGGGCGGTTGATCACGGAAGCATCGGGCGGCATCACCGCCGAACGGGTGGGTGCGGTGGCGGCCACCGGCGTGGACCTGATCTCCGTTGGTTGGTTGACCCATTCCGCCCCCAACCTCGACGTAGGGCTGGACCTGTGAGGGCCCTGGGCCACCGATCCTCACGAGAACTCATCCCAGCGGGCCCTCGCCCGCTTACCGTCCGCGCACTGTTCCAGCAACGGACACCAGCCGCAGCTCGGCCCGGTGCGGCGGACCGGGGCACGCTCGCCGTCGCGTAGCTCGGCGAACTTGATGGCACCGTCGGCCACCCGGCGGGCCGCGGCCTGCAACATCGCTTCGGTCACGATCTCTACGGCAAAAGTGCCGCTGTCGAGGTAGTAGGTGGCGACCTTCCACGGCGGTGTGCCCAGCCGCAGCGTCTCCAACAGGGCATAGAAGCGCAGATCTTCGACATGGTTGGCGGCTCGGTTGCCGGTCTTGAAGTCGATGACGACCTTGCCGGCCCGCAGCCCCTCGGCCGCTCCGATGGTGAGGTCCACCTTGCCTCGAAGTTGGATGCGCCCGTCGTGGAGGTCCTTGGCCCAGCGGCTCTCGGGCACTGGGCGCCAGCCGCTGCGCAGGGGCGGAAAGCACTCGACAAACTTCGCCACCCGATCTGCTGCCATGGTCCGTACCTCGGCCCGGTCCAGCTCGTCGGCGGCGCCGAGCCAGTCCGCCACCCAATCATCTCCCGAAGCCAGCCGTTCCAAGGCGCGATCGACCAGCTTGATAGGGGAATAACTGGGAGCGGACACGGACAGCTCAAGCGCCTTGTGGGCGACCGAGCCGCGCACGGTGGCCGCGTTGGCGGTGAAGGGCTGGTCCAGCTCGTGCAGGAAGCGCTCCTCACAACCGTGCACCGTGGCCAGCATGTGTTTGGAGATGTGGAGCGGCTTGTTGATCCACGCGGCCACCTCGCGTAGCTCCTCTTCCAGGAAAGCCAATAACTCGTCGCGTAGGTCACCACGATGCTGGGGCCGCTCATGGCGGGGTTCGCGCAGCAGCCGTTCCGCATCGATCTGGGCGGGGTTGAGGTTCGGTTCCGACGGCGGTTCGAGCGGGACGATGCTCATGCCGTGAACCTTACGCAGGGGGTAGGACAACGAAGCCGACCCGAGTCTTGTCGAGAAGTTTCTTTCTGTCCGGCGCCAGCTTCCTAGCGCCTGCTGGGGTTTCGCGGAGCCCAAACTGTCCTACCCCGGGGGGATGATGCTGGGCAATGGAACAAGCCCGCTCGCTCCGCTTCGCTGAAGCCGCTCGGCAAATCGCCGTCACCTCCCGCCGGGAGGGGTGGGCGGTGCCCAGCTTTCGAAGTCCACCCGGTGTAGCCGGTGCCCAGCGCACTGTGCGCCGCCGTGGCGACGGCTCCTTTGTGGTTGCCGTGGCCCTGCGCAACCGGTCCTGGCCGGCCGTACTGGCCGACATGGTCGAGGGGGTGGTGGTGGCCAACCAGCTCGAGGGTGCCGCGGCCCAACGTTGCCGTCATCAGCTCGGCTGCGCGCTGGCGCAGGACAGTTCCCAGCCTGCGGCGGCATGAGCCCTTCGCTGGAGGCGCTACCGTGGCGGCCACCCTGCCCGGGTGACGGAATCGGCAGACGTGGAGGGCTTAAACCCCTCTGGTGGCAACACCATACGGGTTCAAATCCCGTTCCGGGCACCGGTCTGACCTGGACTTTTGTCTGGCTCGACTGGACTCCGCCTCGCCTGACTGGGACGATTAGTCGCGAAATATTCGCGTTGTCGATCAGGCGGGAGCTTCATGGCAGGCACAGTGGAGCGGTACGGAAAGGGCTATCGCTACCGCTTCGAGATCGCTCGGGATCCGGCAAGTGGGACGCGGCGGTTCATCTCCAAGGGCGGTTTCTCCTCGGTGCGCGAGGCCCGGCGGGCGCTCGCCAACGCGGTGACGCAGGCGGACGAGGGACGTCTGGTGGCTCGAAACGGCTACACCGTGACGGAGTGGCTCGACCAATGGCTGGAGCGGGCCTCGCTCGACCTGAAGCCGACCACCGTCGCTGGC
>JANPEN010000057.1:0-5589 GCA_031422955.1 Acidimicrobiia bacterium | reverse complement strand
AATTGATGTCCGCCGGTCTGGACGCTGTGATGTGCGCCTGCACCAGGGCCTGGGATGCCGCTAGGTACGCGCCAGAGTCCTTGACGTTGGATTTCGACGCGACGCTGCTGCCATGCTCACTACCGAGGTTGCCCCTCGCACGTGCGGTCGACGGCCGTTAGGCTCGCCTGTGAAGGGGGTGCTGTTGATGCTTACTGGGCGCCCCGCACTAATCGAGCACACCAGCCGAAAGGTCTGGGACTGGGTGCTCGGCGTCAACGTGTTCGGATTGCTGAATGGCTTCCAAGCTTTCCTGCCGCACCTTGTAGAGCACGCTCCTCGAGTGCTTCCCGTGACTGCCACACGGCCGCAGTCACGAGCTCTGCCGCGAGGCTGCGAAGGTGATCGAGTAGCCCGGGCAGCGGCTGGTGTGGAACTCACCACAATGATAGTGTTGTGGTGTGCTCTCTGCCTTCGATCCAGACACCGGTCGCTTGCCGCCGGGAGAGCATGTCGCGTCGTGGGACGAGGTGGTCGAGAGGTTCGGGTGGACCGAACGACGCCGACGCCTGCTCGACGGGCTGGCGGAGGCGATCGAGCTGCTCGCCGAAGCCGGTTGCCGGCAGATCTGGTTGAACGGCGGCTTCGTCACCGCCAAGGATGAGCCCGGCGACTTCGACGCCTGCTGGGACACCGACGACGTCGATCTCGACACGCTCGACCCAGTGCTGTTGGACCTGTCCAACCACCGAACTGCGCAGAAGGCGCGCTTCGGCGGCGAGCTGTTCCCGAACGTCGTCGAAACACAATCAGGCCTGTCGTTCGCCGAGTTCTTCCAGAACGAACGCGACACCAGCCGTAAAGGCATCGTCGTCATCCACCTCTCGAAAGGAGACGCATCGTGATCACCAACGAAGTGCAGTACCGGGCAACCAAGGCACACCTGGAACACTTCGAGGAAGCCGCCGCCAACATCGAGGGCCGTCCCGGCAAGCGAACCAAGCTCGAACGTCTCGAGCTCGACGCCGTACGCGCCCAGGCCGATGACCTGCGCACCGAACTGGCCGACTTCGACCAGCTGCGCAGCGGGACGCTGTCGACGTTCGATGCGGCCTCGTTGGAAGAGCTTTCGACGGTGCTCGTCAAGGCCCGCATCGCCCGCGGCTGGACCCAACGTCAGCTCGCGGAGGCGCTCAGGATGGCCGAACAGCAGATCCAACGGTATGAAGCCAACGACTACCGCTCGACCAGCCTCGCCCGACTGTGCGACATCGCCAACGCGCTCGGCGTCACCGTCGCCCAACACGCCGAGCTGAAGCCGCCCGCCGCCTGACCACCGGCAGGGCACGCCACCGCGGCGGTGTTTCCCGTCACTGCAGGGTTGATCATTGCTGCGCTTCAAGCGGGCGATAGCCAGCTGCTGAATCAGGTCGCGGCAGCGTTCCCCCAGAGTTGCGCGAACTGCCGGAATCGGAGTGTGGGCGCAGCTCGTCGACGACGCCTGCGCACTCCCCAACGCGGACCGCACGACGTCGACGCTGGCGTTGCCAACACCGGCCATTGAGCCAGTGGGAGGCCTCAACGCGATCCTCAACTCACCGTCGAGGCAGGCGCGAGGTCCAGCGGCTGGTCGCTGAGCGATACTGCGTGCAAGGTGGAATCGGCGTTAGGGGCAAGTGCTTTCGTCGGGATCGGGTCGCTTCGAACCAGTAGCGTGCGGAGGCGCCGGTCGCCTTGGGTGTTCGGTGGGCCGATGGCTTTGGGCCGTCGTTCTTTGGGCACGCAGGAGGACTATGGACCGCGTCGATGTCGTCGTTGTCGGTGGGGGCTCGGCCGGCGCTGTCGTGGCCGCGCGGCTGTCGGAGCGGCCGACCACCTCTGTGCTGTTGCTTGAGGCGGGGCCCGACAACACGTCGGCGGAGACGCCGGCCGGCATCCGTGCGGTCAACTGGTTCAAGGCCTACGAGGAGCCGGGTCGCCTATGGCGCAATCTTGTAGCGCGTCGTGCCGCGGGGCAGCGGGAGGCGTTCTACCTGCGCGGTCGTGGCATCGGTGGTTCCTCCGCGGTCAACGCGATGGGGGCTATCCGGGGTACGCCCGACGATTACGACCGCTGGGCGGACGAGTTCGGCTGCGACGGCTGGGGCTGGCCGGAGATGCTTGCGGAATTTCTCGCGGTGGAGGACGACGTCGACTACGGCGGCGACGATTTGCACGGTCGAGGCGGCCCGATCCCGTTGTGCCGGCTGCCGTTCGAGTGCCTGGCGCCGGTGGACCGGGCGGTACGCTCGGCGCTCACCGAACTTGGCTACCCCAGCTGTGACGACTACCACGCGGCCGACGCGACTGGGGTCAGCCGTTGGGCGTTCACGTGGAGGGACGGTTGCCGGGTCTCCACTAACGACGCCTACCTCGAGCCCGCTCGGCTCCGGCGCAACCTCGTTGTTCGGGGTGACGTGCACGTCGACCGGGTCCTGCTCAACGGCCGCCGGGCCGTCGGGCTGATTACGGCAGCGGGCGAGGAGATCGAGGCCGGCGAGGTCGTGCTGTGCGCTGGGGCGATCCATTCCCCGGCGCTGCTGTTGCGTTCGGGCATCGGCGTGGATGACGGGTTGCCCGTCGGTAGGAACCTCAAGGACCACGCCACGGCAGGATTCGAACTGGCCTTGAAGCCTGCGGGGCGTCGGTCGTCGCTGGACGAGCCCGTCATCGGATCGCTCCTGCGTTACAGCTCTGGGCTGGAGGCCGCCGGGCCAAATGACATGCAGATGCAGTGGTTCGACGCCGTGGGAGCGACGGACGAAGGGCTCGCTGGGGCCCGGCTGCGAGCCGCAGTGATGCGGGTGTTTTCCCATGGCGAGGTGCGGCTGCGCTCCCAGGACCCCTTCGAGGACCCTTTCGTGGACTTCTGCTTCCTGTCCGATGAGCGAGACGTCCTTCGCCTGCGTGACGGAGTGCGCCGGCTGATCGAGATCGTGAGGCATCCCGCCGTGCGGTCCATCGCCGAGCACGTGACGGCCCCTCGCTCGTCGATCGAGCAGCTCGATAGTGACGAGGCCATCGACGGCTGGTTAGCGGCCACCGTCAGCGACTACGTCCACGCCGTCGGCACGTGTCGGATGGGCCGGCCCGCTGATGACGCGGCAGTAGTCGACCTGGACCTCGCCGTGAGGGGCTACGCGGGGCTGCGGGTGGTCGATGCATCCGTGATGCCCGACCTCCCCAAGTGCAACACGCACCTCACGACTGTCGCGATTGCCGAACGCTTCGCCAAGCGATTCAACGCATGGCACGTAAGCTCGAGCGCCTGACAACACGCGCCCTAGCATCGGCTTTCTTCTCTTCGATGTCGTCGGGAACTCGGTCATCGCCTCGGCGATGAGAGTCGAGCTCGGCCAGGCCACAGGGCCGGCGAACGTGCGGCCCGCGACGTACTTGGGAACGCCGTTGAGTAGGCCGGTGAACGGGATCTCCTCTGGAGCTGTCGGCCAGTAGTTGGCGAAGATTTCGTAAGTCCTTGGCCGAGGAGCAGGGCGTCCATGCTCCTCGCTTGCTCGAAGAGGACCCTGGCGGACTCCTCGGATGCGGCAGTCCTGTAAACACCATCGTCCGGACGCTGTCCGGACGATGGTAGAGTGCGGGCATGCCGAGAGCCACAGAGAAGCCCCGTCGACACCGCATCGAGGTCCGCGTGACTCCCGAGCAGGACGCGTTCATCCGCGAAGCGGCCGACCTCGAGGACACGACCGTCACCGCGTTCGTTCTCGACACCGTGACGGCCCGTGCCCGCAAGGTGGTCAGCGCCCACCAAAGCGTCAAGATGTCGAACGAGGCCTTCGACCGGTTTCTCGCCGAGCTCGACAAGCCGGCCAAGCCCGTGCCCGCGCTGGTCGAGTTGTTCCACCGCCACCCCGAGACCCCCGAAGCGTGACCGACCCCGAGCTGCGGCTCGCGCGACTCGACGAGACCCACTACCTCGATGACTTCGACTCGGGAAGCACTGAGCTCGACGGTTGGCTCCGACGCCACGGCATGGCAGCGCAGCAAATGGATTCGGCCCGCACGTTCGTGGCCGTGTGGGCCGGTCGGGTCGTGGGGTACTTCAGCCTGACGATGGGGTCGGTGCTGCGGGCCGAGGCCCCGGCCCGGTTCGTGCGGGGTCTGCCCGCCTACCCGGTTGGAATCGTGCTGTTGGCCCGGCTCGCGGTCGACCGGGGTGGGCAGGGCCGGGGCGTCGGGTCGCGGCTGCTGGCCGACGCCCTGCGCAAGGCCGTCGCCGCCGGCGAAGCCGCAGCGGCGCGACTTGTCGTTGTCGACGCGATCGACGATCGGGCGGTCGCGTTCTACCAGCGGCACGGCTTCATCGCGGTCCCCGAACACCCCCGCCGGCTCTATCGACGTGTGAAGGACATCCGCGCCAGCCTCGATCAGTCGGGATGATCACGGACACACATCACGATCACCTGATGTGCCGGTCGCCGCTGATGGTTGTTTACCAGCGGTTCCCGTCGAGGAGTGCCATCAGGTTCCGTTGCGGTTTGTGGCTCGCCCGGATCTCCGCGACCGGCCCTACGAACAGGCTCGGGTCGCCGGCTCGTTGCGCGAGTTGGCCGACGCGACCGAGGTAGTCGACGGCCGTGGCTTAGCCCGTGTTGTTCTTGGCATCGATCTCGGTGCTGCCGTCAGGGCCAAGAGGACTGTTCAAGGCGCGCAGGCGCCGCCCGGATCCACTTGGTCTCCGGTTCGAAAGTCAGGGTGACGCCCAGCTCGTCGTAGATGGCACGCTTGTCTCCGCCATTGCTTCGGTGGGACGCGGACGATGTCTTTGAGCTGGCTGCGCAGGATCAGGCGGCGGTCGCGGTCCTGCTCGTGCCGGCGAGGGTGCCAGTGTCGGATCCACCCCAGATGTCGAGGGTGCTCATGAACGCCCGCCGGGCCGCGGATCTGGCCGTTAAGGACCTTGCAGGCCGCAGTGGACAGGCGGGCGCCGTGGTTCGCAGGCAATCTGTCGACTGGACTGACCTGGACACACAAACCACAGCTCAGTTCAGGGTCTCTCCATTGGTGGCTGCGAGGGCGTAGAGCAGGGCGTTGTCGAGGGTCATGTCGGGTGGGGCGGTTGGGATGGCGGCCTCATCGAGGTCCAGTAGTTCCAGGGTTTTGGCCCGTCCGAGGAACTCGTAGGAGGCGATGGGTGCGGCGTGCAGGGTGCGGGCGTGGGCGGCGGCGGAGAGGAGGTGCAGGGCGGTGTCGGGCTGGCCGGCTTGTGCTTTGTTGCCAGGCGGTGAACTCGAGGCAGTGGGCGGCACAGCCGAGGTTGCCGAGCCGGCGGTAGATCTGTTGCGCGGCGGCGAGTTCGGTGGCTGCGGCGGCCGGTTCCTGGCGTGCGCAGGCGGCGAGCGCGAGCGCTTCGTGGGCGTGGGCGAGGCTGTTGGGCGCACCGCTTCTCGTTGCATACTTCCAGGTATGTTGCGCAGCGATGGAGGCTTGGCGCGGGTCCCCGAACATGCAGTGCCACATGGTGGCGAGGATGTACACAATGAACGCGTCAGCAGGGCAGGCGACGGTGTCGAGGGTGGCGGCGGCTTCCTCGATGAGCGCGAGGACAGC
>JANPEN010000056.1:0-16180 GCA_031422955.1 Acidimicrobiia bacterium | reverse complement strand
GCGTTCAGATCGACCAAGCCCCGGCTGGTCGGGTCTAGGCACTGGGCCGCCCAGCGCGCCGCTTGAGCGTTGCTGTGCGCTACCAACACCCCGACGTCGCTCAGGGCGTCGATTACCAGGCGGCGGCGTTGGGGATCTTCGTCGGTGCCACACACATGAGCAATGAGCCGGGGGCCGCCAGGGTTTCCCGGCACCGGGAATCCGGTGCTCCCGGCGCGGGAGCCGGCACCGCCGAGGAGCTCGACCACCCCAGCCACCGGATCGGCGGCCGCGCCATAACCGAGCACAATGTCGAACAACACCACCCCGACACCGTCCTCGGCGAGGCAGTCGGCCAGCAAGGCGTCGCGGCCCCTGGGGTCGATCATCGGGTGGGGGCGACCGTTGGTGAACTCATCGGCGCCCAGATCCAACACCACATGGCCCAGCCACCGGCCCCCGTCGAGGTCGAGGTCAGCCAGGCGGCGTTGGCCGGGGGCGGCCGCGTTGGAGGCGACGACCACCCCTTGGGCGCCCAACACCAGCTGGGCCTCGTAGCCCAGGGTTCCTCCGCTGAACAGCCCCCGCAACCAGCCCGGCCGAAACCCACCGCTGCTGAACGGGCCGGTAGCGCCAAACGGGCCCGTACCGCCGGACTGGCCGGGACCGCCGGACTGGCCGGGACCGCCGGGGGCGGTGAGCTCGATGCCGCTTAGCTGGGCCGCCAGGCGAGCGGCCTGATCGAGATCATCTGCGACGAAGGCGCCGAGGCCGGCCAGGACGGCGGGGTCGGTGCCCAGCAGTGCCGCCACCACCGGCTTGCCTGAGCCAACGGCCAGCTCCACCACCCGACGGGCGATGGCGGCCGGGGCGGGTTTGGACACCACCACGATGATCTCGGTCGTCGGATCGGTGGCCAGCAACTCGAGGGCCGCGATGGTGGCCAGGCCACCCACCGCCTCGCTGAGATCGCGTCCCCCCGTGCCGATGAGCTGGGATACCCCGCCGCCCAGGCGGTGCAGCCCGGTGCTGACCTCCTGCAGACCGCTCCCGGAGGCCCCCACCAGACCCACCGGGCCACGTCGCAGCGCGTTGGCGAACCCCAGGGGGATACCGTCCAGTACGGCAGTGCCGCAGTCAGGACCCATGACCAACAAACCCAGGCGGCCCGCATGGTCTTTCAGAGCTCGTTCCTGGGCGACGGGCACGTTGTCGCTGAAGATCATCACGTGCATTCCGACGTCGAGGGCCTTGCGGGCTTCGGCGGCGGCGAACGCGCCTGGCACGGAGATGAGGGCAACCCCCGCCCCCCGGGCGGCCGCCTCGCGGAGGGTGCGAACCGGAGGCGCCTCTGCCCCCGACGACGCCGCGCGGGGGGCAGGGGCGACCAACCACGAGACAGCCTGGTCGAGCGCGCCGGTGGCGACGTCGGCCTCGGCGCCCACGACGATCAGGACATCGTTGGGTTGCGCCAACACCGGCCCGGCTATGCCCAAGTCCGTGGCGGCGGCCACATTGGCGGGGGTTGCCATGCTGACGGAGGCGGACCGCACCCCGGCCAACGCCGCCAGCCGAGCCGAGACATCGAGCAGCACCACGGAGTCGCGGTAGCAGTTGGGCACCACCCGGTAGGCCACGGCCATCATCGCCAAACCCCGCCGGTGGGGCCCCAGCCCGGCTCGAGGGCGGCGGTGATGCCCACCAGGGTGTCCGCCCCCGAGGTGGCCCCCAAGCGCAGCAGTTGGTCCAGGGCCTGGCCGCGAGCAGCTGGAGACGCTGGCCAAGCCAGGCAATCGACGGCGGCCAAAACTGCCGCACCGAAGCGCCCAGCCAAGCCGTGGGCCAGAAAGAACCGCCCGAACACCGTCGTTTGGCCGAGCCGGGCCGCAATGCCGGTGATCAACGCGTCTGGGGCCGCTGCGGCCCCCGCACAACCCTGCAGGCGCCACCCCACGGCCAGCAGGCCGACCAGCGCGTCGTCTCCGGCGGGGGTGAGGCCCGGCCCGAAACCGATCACCCGGTCCAGCAGCCTCCCCAGCTCGGCCGACTCCGCTCCCGGTGGACCTTCGGCCGATCCGAGGTGGTCAACCAACTCCGACACCCGCCCGACCAAGGCCCGTCGATGGGCAGGAAAACCGTCAGGGCCAGCGCAACCCTGTTGCCCGCAGGGTTGGGGGCGGGGCGGCCCTGGCGGGCGCGGCGGCGGCGACCATTCCGCCTGATCGGCCAGGTCCAGCGGCGGGAACCCAAGGGCGGGACGACCCCCCCGACCTACGCTGAGCATACCATTGCGTATGGTAATGGGTGTCGATGCGGGAAGGAAGTGGTCCTGAGCCAGGAGAGCCGGTTCGACCAGAAGGCAAGCCGGCCCCGGTGGCTGGTCGAAGCCGTGTACCACCAGACGCAACCCGCCATCGTCGCCCAGGTAGGCGCAGGTGGCCGTGCGCAGCACCACCGAACCGACGAAACCCTCACCCATCGCAAAGGCCGAGGCGATATCCCCTCCAGGAATCATGGCCGGTCCCCCGTCACGCTGGCGCCGTGCAGTGCTTCCAGCACGCTGGCGCTGTCGCTCACCCAGGCGAAGATGGCGCCTTGGGCTTCAAACATGGCCAGGCCCACGCGCTGGAACTCAGGGAAGTAGGAGCCCACGCAATCTTCCACCACCACACACTCGAAGCCCCTGTCGTTCGCCTCCCGCACGGTGGTGTGGACGCAGACCTCGGTGGTCACCCCGCACACCACCAAGGTGCGAACGGCGCGGGCCCGCAGGACGGCTTCCAGGTCGGTGGCGTAGAAGGCGCCCTTGCCCGGTTTGTCGATGACCACCTCACCGCCAATGGGGGCCAGCTCGGCAATGATGTCGTGGCCGGCCTCACCCCGTACCAAAATACGACCCATAGGTCCGTCGGTGCCGATGAACCGCTGCCCGCCCCGCTCGAGTTTGGCGCCAGGACAGTCGCTCAGATCGGGCCGATGGCCCTCACGGGTGTGCAGCACCAGCAAACCGGTGGCCCGAGCCGCCTCGAGCAGGCCACGGGTCGGGGCAATGGCGCTGCGCAAATGGCTCACATCGTTACCCAACAGCTCCCCGAACCCGCCCGGTTCGAGGAAGTCACGCTGCATGTCGATGATGATCAGCGCCGTGCTCGACCAGGCCAGAGACAACGCAAAGGGCCGAGCGGCCAATTCAACAACCGCGGTAGGGGCGCTCATTGCTGCTCCACGAAGGCCCGCCAACCACCGAAGCGGGTGACATCGGGGGCGTTGTCCAACCCGTACGGCTCACACACGAAGCCGGGATGGGAGCTGCCGTCTTCCAGTTCCACCGTGCCAATGGCCAAAGGCGGCGGTACCTCCGCCACGAACGTCCCGAAGCCGCGGTGGGGCAGCGCCCACAGCTCCACCGCCAAAGAGGCGCCCCCCTGGGCCACCCGGCGCAAGCCCGGTTTGGGGGGAACGGTGCCGACCAGGGCATGGAGCCGGTAGCACGGCGCGGTGCGGGTGGCGGCCAGCAGCCGCCCCCCTCGGGAGGTGAGCTGGTGGTTGAGGGCCATGCCGCTGAGATGGGCGCCGACCACGACGATGGTCTGCTCGCCCGGTCCCGGTGCCGGGGAGCGCACCAAGGGGGCCTCCCCCAGGGCGCAGGCGGCCAGGTCGGCCAACGCGTCGTCGCTCCAGGCCGGGCCGATCAGCTGCACTCCGTGGGGGAGCCCGTCGGCTCGCATACCTAGGGGTATGGCCAGTGCGGCGAAGTCGAACAGGTTGACGAAGGTTGTGAAGCGGCCCAGCCAGGCATTGCGCCCCATGGGATCCGCCGCCACCTCGGCGCGCGTCGCCACCCCGGGGATGGTGGGCAACACGAGCGCATCGATGTCATCCCACCACGCCGCCACCTGGCGCCGGGCCCTGGCCAAGTCGTACTCCTGGCGGTAGGCGTCAACGGCGCGGGCCCCGAGCGCGGCGGTGATGATGGTGGCCACGGTGGGGTCGAGATCGGGTGGGTCGGTGGCCAGGAAAGCCTCCAGGGCGACGGCCCGCTCGGCCACTAGGGGCCCGCTGTAGAGCCAGCTACCCGCCTCCAGCAACGGAGCGACGTCGACGGAGACGATCGTTAGCTCCGGCTCCGTCCTGGTCAGTTCGGCTACCGAATGGGCGAAAGCGGCCACCACCGCCGGGTCACAATGATCCTCCAGACCGCGGGGTACGCCCAGCCGCCGGATCGGGCCGGGGCGGGGGGCCGCCGGCCGAGACCAGGCGTCCCCGGCGTCGGGACCGGCGGCTAGGTCCACCACCGCCCTGGCGTCGCCCACGGCGGTGGCGAAAGCGGTGATGCAATCGATACGTCGCACGGCGGGCACGCTGCCGGTGTTGGGCAAGCGGCCGACGGTGGGCTTGAAACCAACCAGGCCACAAAGGGCGGCAGGCACCCGGCCTGAGCCGGCGGTGTCGGTACCCAGGGAGAAGGGCACCAGTCCCAGGGCCACCACCACCGCCGAGCCGGAGCTGGAGCCGCCCGGTATCAGCTCAGGATGGCGGGGATGGCGGGGCGTGCCGTAGGGCGAGCGGGTGCCGACCAGGCCGGTGGCGAACTGATCGAGGTTCACCTTGGCGACCGGAATGGCCCCCGCCGCCCGCAACCGAGCCACCACCACCGCGTCGCGTTCGGCAAGGTACGCGAAGGACGGACAACCAGCGGTGGTAGCCACGCCGCCCACGTCAATGTTGTCCTTGACCACGAACGGCACCCCGTGCAAAGGCAGGGTGGGGTCCCCCGCATCGACCTCGTCGGCGGCTCGGCGAGCCAGTTCCACCAGGGGGGCGCCGATGAGGACGGCCGGGTCGTCGAGCTCGGCCAACAGCAGCAACACCGCGTCAATGACAACCCTGGCGGTGATACCCCTGCCTCGAGCGGCGAGGTGTTCGGCGATGGTCCAGCCGCGGGGGAAAACCACGGGGGCCGCGGGGGCGAGAGCGCTCATGAGCCCAGCACGGCCAACAGGTCCGCTGAGGTGGCTACCGCGCCGAAGACCCCGCCCTGCATGGTCACCATTTTCAAGGCGGCCTGGTAGTTGCCCACGTCGGTGGCGCCGGTGCAATCGCTCAGCAAGAGGCATTCATAGCCGCGATCGTTGGCTTCGCGCATGGTGGTGTGCACGCACACGTCGGTGGTGATGCCGGTGAAGACCAGATGGGTCACGCCCCTACGTCGCAGCACCAGATCGAGGTCGGTGGCGTAAAAGGCGCCTTTGCCGGGTTTGTCGATCACGATCTCGCCTTCGATGGGGGCCACCTCGGCCACGATCTCCCAGCCCGGCTCGCCTCGCACCAAGATGCGCCCGCAGGGGCCAAGGTCACCGATCCCTGCCCCCATGGAACGCGAGCGCCACAGTTTGTTCTCCGGGCAGTCCGAAAGGTCGGCTCGATGGCCTTCCCTGGTGTGGATCACCAACCACCCGGCTCGGCGGGCGGCGTGCAGCACGGTGGCGGTGGGGGCCAACCCACCCCTGGTCAGGGCCAAATCATACCCCATGGTATCCACGTAGCCGCCGGGGCCACAGAAGTCGGTCTGCCAATCGATGCATAACAGCGCGGTGCGCTCAGGATCGATGCAGCCGTCGTAGGGCCACGGGTAGGGGTCAGCGGCAACAGTGCTCGGCACTAGGGATCCTTGGTGAGTTGGGGCAGGGGCGAGAACAATCGCAGCTAGGACGGCGCCGACACCAAAGGGCCGGCGCCGTCCCAGCAACGTGCAAGGTGCAACGTGCAACGTGCAACGTGCAACAGCGGGGGGCTCAGCCCTTGGGCAACTGGCCCACCACGCCATCCACGAAGACGGTGTTCTTGGCCTCCACGGTGGCATAGTCCGGTGTCTCTCCGGCCTTGATCATGGCCGACCCGTCCTGGGCGGTGATGGGTCCGGTGAAGGGCGAGCCGCCGGGGGCGGAGATCTTCGCCTTGGCCGTATCGATCAGCTTTTTAGTGGCGTCGTCCACGCCGGGTCCGAACGCGGACTGTACGAAGGGGTTGGTGCCGTCGTGGAAGCCGACCCGGTAGTTGGCGTTGTAGACGGACCCGGTGAACTTGCCGGCCAGCGCGGTGTCCACGATGTCGTTGTACATGTCACCCCAGGACCATTCCGATCCCGTCAGCCAGCCTTTGGGGGCCAGGGTCTTGGCGTCGGCGTGGTAGCCCACCACCATCTTGCCGGCCTCCTCGGCCGCCTTGGTGATGGTGGCGGTGCAGTCCTGGTGCTGGGTGATGACGTCGACGCCCTGGGCGAAGAGGCTCTTGGCTGCTTCGGCCTGTTTGGCTGGGTCACACCAGTTGGAGGTGTTCACCACATAGGTTTCAACGCCGGAGTTGACGCTTTGCGCACCCAACTGGAACGCGTTGATGTTGGCGATGGTCTGGGGGATGGGAAAGGCGTAGACATAGCCCAACTTGTTGGATTTCGTGGCCTTACCGGCGGCGATGCCAGCCAGGTACACCGGCTCGTACACGGTACCGAAGTATGTACCGGAGTTGGCCGGAACCGTGTCCGCGATGAGGTTGCCCTGTTGCACGACGACCACATCGGGGTGGGCCTCGGCCACTTTCAGAGCCGGGTCGAGGTGACCGTAGGAGGTGGCGAAGATGATCTTGGCCCCATCGGCGATCATCTTTTCCATCACCCGGGTGGCGTTGTCGTCTTCTGGCACGTTCTCGGCGGTGAGGATCTCTAGGTCAGGGTGGGCGGCCTTGACGGCCTGGCTACCGGCGTAGGCAGCCTGGTTGTAGCCGTAGTCGTCCTTGGGTCCCACGAAGATGAAACCGACCTTCTTGGAGCCCGCCCCGGGACCGGTGGCGCTGCCTTCGCCGCTGGCCGGGGCGGCACTGCTCGCGGAGGACGCTTCATCGGTGGAGTCACCTCCACAGGCGGCGGCGGTGAGAGCGAAGCTGGCCATGACAGCCGATAGGAGCCAACGAGTGCGCAATGAATGAGCCTTTCTAGTGGGATTACTGGGAGAAGAGACGAGACAACCGTCGGTGAGGAGCTGCACCACTTAACCGCTGGGCGAGGCTTCAAAAACCTTGGACAGACCCTCCGGTATGTCCTGGGAACGGCGACGCCCGAAGGCGATGAGCACCAACAAGGTGACCACGTAGGGCACCGCGTCGAGGGCGAACTGGTTGATGGCGTAGCCCCTGGCCTGCAACGCCGGCGACAGGGCCAGGGCCGCCCCGAACAGGTAGGCCCCCCCGGCCACCCGATAGGGCCGGCGAGCGGCGAACATGACCACGGCCACGGCCACGAAACCACGGCCCTGGGCCATGTTCTCGAACCACGCCTTGGTGTAGGCGGTGGACAGATGCACGCCGCCGATACCGGCCAGCATGCCCCCCGCCACCACGGCCAGGTACTGCACCCGCTTGACCGAATGGCCGTGGGCGGTGAGCACCTCACTGCGCTCACCGGCGGCGCGGAGCAACACCCCCCAACGGCTACGGAAGATGAACCACGACGCGACCGGCACGAAGCCGTAGGAGAGATACACCAGCGGGTCCTGGTTGAACAGGATGCCTCCGACAAAGGGAATATCGGAGAGACCGGGGATAGCCGCTGGGGAGAAGGTGGGGGCCAACGCTTGGACGTAGCTCACCCCGAACAGCGAGGTGAGGCCGAGCCCAAGGAACAACACCACCAGCCCGGTGGCCAGTTGGTTGGCCCCCCGCTCCAAGACCATGTAGGCGTGGACCAGGGCCAGCAAACCTCCGGCCACCGCGCCAGCCAGGACCCCCAGCCACGGGCTACCCGTCTCCGCGGCCACCGCGTAACCAGTCAGCGCCCCGGCCAGAATCGAGCCCTCGGTGCCGAGGTTGACCACCCCGGCCCGCTCCGACACGGTCTCGCCCAACGCGGCATAGAGAATAGACGTACCACCCCGTACGCCGCCGGTGAGCACCTCGGCCACCATGCTCATGTGACAACCCCCCGCTTACGGGCGAACCCGAACACCCCGAGCAGCAACAGGGCGGTCAACACGTGGACGCTGGCGGCGGGCAGGCCGGCATCGAGTTGCAGGCTGTCCCCGCCGATGGCGATGCCGGAGAGCAACAAGCACGAGGCCAGCACGCCGATGGGTTGGTGGCGGGCCAGCCAAGACGCGAGGAACGCGATGTAGCCGTAGCCGACGATGAAGCTGCCCCGCAGCTTGAACTCTGCCCCGGCCAGCTGGGTGAAGCCCCCCAGGCCGGCCAGCGCCCCCCCGATGATCATGGCGGTGACCAGCAGGGCCCCGACCCGCAGCCCCGAACGCTTGGCCGCCTCGGGATTGCCGCCCACCACCCGGAGGCGAAAGCCCAACGAGGTGGCTTTGAACACGGCGTAGATCACCACGGTGGCCACCACCGCGATGACGATGCCCAGGTGCACCCTGGACCCACCCAGCCGAGCCAACCGCTCTCCTTCGCCCAACGCCCTGGTGGCTGGTTGGCCCGAACCCCGACGATCTTTCCAACTATCGAAGATGAGGAAGGCCAACAGATCGAAGGCGATGTAGTTGAGCAACAGGGTGGTGACGGACTCGCTGATACCCACCCACAGCCGCAGCACAGCGGCCAGGCCCGACCACAACCCGCCTACCACCATGGAGGCCAAGGCCATGAGGACCAGGGTCAGCGGGGGCGACACCGAACCGTCGAGACCGAGGGACACGCCCATGGCGGCCACACCCCCCATGATCAGCTGACCCTCGCCACCCACGTTGATCAGCCCCGCCCGAGCGGGTACCGCCACCGCCAGGGAGGCCAACACGATTGGGGTGGCCCGAACGAGGATCCCTCCCAGGGACGTGGTGTCACCGAACGTGGAGCGGGCCATGTCGGCGTAGGCAACCAACGGGTTGACGCCTTTGGCCGCCATCAGCACCGCGAACAACACCAGGGCGCCCAGCAGGGCCAGACCCACCCGTATGGTCTGGGACCACAGGGCGGCCCTCGGGCTGATCGCTTCGACATCTGGCCCGGTGGAGGAACCCAGCAGTGACGCCCCGGGGAGCGAGCTACCGTCGGCCGAGGGAGCCAGCGTGGCAGACGTGGCCGACGGGCCCAGTCCGTTGTGGGAGTCGAGGGTTGTGCTGGTCCCTGCGCTGATCCCTTCCTCGCTCATAGCGCCCCCGATCCACTCATGGCCAGCGTGGCGTCTTCATGGTGCTGCGCCCCCAACATGAGCCGGCCCACCTCGTAACGGTCAGTGATGGCGGGCTCGACGATGCCGGCCACCGCTCCCCCGTGCAGCACCACGATGCGGTCCGACAGCTCGAACAGCTCCTCGAGATCCTCGGAGATGAGCACAACCCCGCAACCCTCGCTGCGCCGATGCAACAACAACTCCTGGGTTCGCCGGGTGGTGGCGATGTCCAAGCCGCGGCTGGGATAGGCGGCCACGATGAGCCCGGCCGGGGCGCCCAGGGCCCGAACGAGCATCACCCGTTGCACGTTGCCCCCCGACAAGCTCTGCAGACCACGCTCGCCGGAGGCGGCCCGTAGCTCGCTGCTGGCGTTGCTGGCGTTGTAGCGGGCCCGCACTTTGGTCCAGTCGATTCCCAGGCGGCGACGAACGCCGGCCAGGTCATCGAGGGCCACGTGTTCGAACACGCTAAGGCCGGGTACCACCGCGTCGGTCAAGGGGTCCTCGGGCACCCCGACCACGCCGGCGGCCAGGGCGCGCCGCGCCGTGGCCCGACCCAGGTCCACACCCTGTACCGCCACCGTGCCGCCGCTGACTCTGCGCAAGCCCAAGATCACCTCGTAGAGCGGAAGCTGACCGTTGCCGGCTACCCCGGCCACCCCAACGAGCTCGCCCGGTTGCACATCGAAGGAAACGTCAGCCAGCAACGCCCCCCGCCGCGGCTCCCGCACCGACACGTCACGCAAGGACAGCGCGGCGGTGGCCGTGCGGGCCGGAGCGGGCCGGCTGGTCGGCAACGGTTTCACGTGGCGACCGACCATCGCCTCGATGAGCTCGGCGTCGCTGCGGCTGGCGGGATCGACCGCGTGTTCGACCAAGCGTCCAGCCCGCAGGATGGTCAACCGGTCGGCGATGGCGCGCGATTCGGCCAACTTGTGGGTGATCACTACCACCGAAAGGCCCCGGTCCCGCAGGGTGCGCAGGCCGGCGAACAGATCATCGACCTCTTGGGGAGCGAGCACGCTGGTCGGCTCGTCGAGAATCACCAGCCGAGCCCCGGTGAGCAGTACCTTGAGGATCTCCACGCGCTGGCGCTCCCCGATGGACAGTTCGCGCACGGTGGCCTGGGGATCCACCGCCAGCCCGTAGCGCTCGGCGGCCTCCGCTATGGTGCGAGCCAGCCGGCGCCGGTCCAATCGCGGCCCGCGCAACGCGAGGGCCAGGGACACGTTCTCGGTCACGGTGAGGGCGGGAACCAGCCGAAGATCCTGAAAGACCATGCCGATGCCGTGGGCCCTGGCCACCGACGGGCTGGTCATGGCGACCGGCACGCCATCGACCTTGATGGTCCCGCCGTCGGCGGGGTACAACCCGAACACCACCTTCATCAAGGTGGACTTGCCCGCGCCGTTCTCGCCCAGCACCGCGTGCACCTCGCCGGCGGCCACGGTCAGGTCCACCCCGTCGTTGGCGACCAGCGAACCGAAGCGCTTGTGGATACCGCGGGCCTCCAGCAAAGCAACCGTACCGGCGGTGGCGACGGGGCTCGGCATCTCGATCATGACCCGCTCGTTTCTGTGGGCTTGGTGCGTCCCAAGCCGGCCATCCGGGCTAGGGCTTGGCTCGAACGTGCTTCCACCACCGCTATGGAACCTTCGAGGTGCGTGCTGAAGGCCGTTTCAGCGGCCAACAGATCGCCCTCCAGCACGAGTTCCACGATGCACAGGTGCTCCTTGATGGTGCGAATCAGCCGGGCCGGGACCAAGAAGTCCTGCATGCGAATGACCCGGATGCGTTGATTGACCTGCCGCAACAACTCCACCAGGACGCCGTTACCAGCGGCGGCGGCCAACCCTTCGTGGAACGCCTCGTCCGTCAGCACGAAGTCGGGGTCGGGTTGGGTCGGGGCGGCGGCTGCCAAGGCCTGCCAGCGCTGCCGAAGGACCAGCAGGCTGGCCTCGTCGTGGCGCAATCCGAGCCGGGCCGGGCGGCGGATGGCTTGCAGCTCCAGCCCGGCCCGCACCTCATAGAGCTGACGCATGACGTCGGTGTCGGGCACACAGGGCTGGAATCCGCCCTCGGGGTGGGCTTCGAGCAGACCTTCTCCGGCCAGGCGGCGCAACGCCTCCCGCACGGGGGTGCGCGACACCCCCAGGGCGAGAGCCAGGCGCGACTCGACCAGGCGAACATTGAGAGCGAACTCACCGCAGAGCACCCGGGTCTTCAGCGCCCGATAGGCCTCGTCGGCACGCGTCGAACCAGCCTGGTGGGGCTCGTTGCCGGTCCGGTCGGACCCTGCATGCACGGCGGTATACATCGCCTGGAAATCTAGAAAGGCTCCGTGTGCCAGTTGTTACCCGGACGTGAACGGTTGTTTCAGCTTTCTGACATCAACATGAACGATCGCTCAGCGGCTTACGGGGGCCTCGACGTCAAGAATCCAGTCGATGGCGTCGTTGCCGTCACGGGTGCCCCACAGGCCCGGTCCGCCGCCCCGCACCTTGCCGGCGGGGATGGGCTCGACCCGCCGCCATTCCTGGGCTACCACCCGGTGAGCAATGCGCCAATCACCGCCTCGCTGCTCAAAACGATCCACATAGCGGATGCCCCAGATGTCGTCCCGCCCGGCCCCGTCGCCCAAAAGCTCCCGGTGGTAGGCCACCGCGTAGGTCTCCGCCCTGGCCACGTCGCGTTCGACTTCGATGAGCATGTTGCCCATGAAGTGCATGGTGGCCACGTAGTGGGGCAGAAAGGTGCGAGCGGAGGCAATGAAGTCCTCCACCCCACCCTTCATGGTCCCGTGATCGTCGAAGGCGTCAGGGTGATAGCAGCTGCGCACCAGCTCGAAGTCGAGCCGGTCGATGCCCCTGGCGTAACGCAGGATGACATCGGCGATCTCCTGGCGGGCTAGCAGTTCTTCCATGGTCATGGTCATAACGGTTTTCTAGTTCAAGGGATGCACATCCCGCGCCGGGGACGGCGAGCTGGGTTCAGCCTCGGCGGCCTTCGGGGCGCGGATCGGCCAGGCGTCCCAGGGGGGACTGGGCCCGCAAACCGCCGTCCACGACGATGGCTTCACCCGACACGAAGGAAGATTCATCCGACGCCAGCCATACCGCGGCGGCGGCGATCTCGGAGGGTTGACCTAAGCGGCGCAGAGCGTGGGCGTTGATGTTGCGGGCCAGTACCTCCGGGTCCGCCACCATGCGTCGAACCGGCGGGGTTTCAATGGTGCCGGGGCAGATGGCGTTGATCCGTATCCCTTGGGGGCCGTGGTCGGTGGACAGGGCCCGGGTGAGGTTGATCACCGCCGCCTTGGAGGCGGCGTAGACCACCGCCCCGCCGTCGCCGTGCAGGCCAGAAACGGACGCGGTGTTGATGATCGAGCCGCCCCCCTGGGCGGCCATGATGGGTACCGCGTACTTGGCGCCAAGAAACACCGAGCGCACGTTCACGCCCATGACGAAGTCCCAGTCGGCCACGCTGAGTTCCACTGCGGTGCCAGGGCGCAAGGTCCCCGCGTTGTTGAACAACACGTCGAGACGCCCGTAATGGCTCACCGCCCGCTCGACCATGGCCTGCATCGACACGGCGTCGGCCACATCGACCTCCACGGCGATGGCCTCGCCCCCGTCCGCCACGATGGCCGCGGCCACCGCTTCCGCCTTGGCCCCGCGGATGTCTGCTACCACCACCAGGGCGCCTTCCTGGGCGAAGCGCTGGGCGCTGGCCTCCCCGATACCGGAGCCGGCCCCGGTGACGATGGCGACCTTGTTCTCCAACAACATGATGTCGTCCTTTCCGACGTGCGAAAGCTGCGGGGCCGGCGTTCGCAGCGCGTTCCGACCGGCGGCAGCTCATCATGGCCCAACCAGCCCGCCGCCACCCGCGCCCGTGACCGCGCCGTTGACAGCGGCTGGGCTGGGGTGATCGAATCCGCCGGCGTCGCGCCGCCGGGTGGCGGCCGCACTGATGCCCCGGGAGCCACCGTGCCAATCATCGCACCCTTCGACGAGGACCGTTTCGCTGCCACTGCCTTACGCGGCTACCGCAACCATTTCGCCGCCGGTGGCGGGACGTTCTGATGCCCGAGCCCGCCAGCGAGGCCGGGCGGGGTTCAGCCGGGCCCCTCAGCGGTCACGCCATCAGCGAAGCGGCCGCGGTGTTGGCCGATCATCGCCGCCGCCAGGCCCCCCTGGACGGGCTCCCGCTGGGCCTGCGGCCGGGGACCCTGGCCGAGGCCTACGCCATCCAGGACGAGCTGGTCGAGCGGTTGACCGCCGAACACGCCAGCCGGCCCATCGGATACAAGGTGGCCTGCACCAACGCGGTGGCGCAGGAGGCCTTGCAGATCGACCGCCCCCTGTTCGGACGGTTGCTGAGCCACTCCACCACCGCCTCGCCGGCTCGGCTGGTGGCGGCCAACTTCACCACCCGGGTTATCGAATGCGAGTTCGGCCTGCGTATCGAGGCCGATGTGCCGATCACCTCGTTGCCCTATTCGGCCGCCGAGGTGGCCACCTTTGTGGGTGAGGTGTTGCCCGCTATCGAGGTGGTTGATCATCGCTTCCCGGACTGGACGCTGGGCGCGGCCTGTATCGCCGCCGACAACGCCATCCACGGTCATTGGGTGCACGGATCCCCCGACCTGCAGGACTGGCGCCAGCTTGACATGGCCAACCACGTGATGCACGCACGAATAGATGGGGTGTTGGTGGCCACCGGGAGCGGCGCGGCCGTGCTGGGTCATCCCCTCAACGTGTTGGCCTGGTTGGCCAACGAGCTACCCCGGTACGGTCACCGCCTGCGGGCCGGGGACCTGGTCACCACCGGCGTGTGCACCAAGGTGTTCAGCGCCGAGGCGGGGGCGGACGTAGTGGCCGACTTCGGTTCCCTCGGTACCGTCTCGCTGCATTGGTCCTAAGCGGGGACTCGACCACAGCACTCGGCCACAGCACTCGGCCACAGCACTCGGCCACGCGGTAGCCTGGACCCAAAACAGGGGCTGCACCAGGCTCCACGTTGGGGGAACAGTGAAGGTCGACTATCCGATCATCTCGGCGGACTCGCACATAACCGAGGCTCCGAACACCTATCGCGACTACATCGACGCCAAGTACGTGGACACCGCGCCCCATGTAGTGGAGACCGAGGACCGGGGCGACATCTACGTCATCGACGGGATGAAAACCACCATCCCCATGGGTTTGGTGGCCGCCGCCGGGCAGGACCCGACCAAGCTCAACACCAAGGCCCGCTACCACGAGCTGCCCAAGTCCGGATACGACGCCAACTTTCGGGTGGCGGACCAGGACCGCGACGGCGTCTCGGCCGAGGTCATCTATCCGTCGGTGGGCATGGTGCTGTGCAACCACCCCGACTTCGATTACAAGAAGGCGGCCATGGACGCCTACAACCGGTGGATCTCGGACTACTGCGATGTAGACCGCAATCGCCTGCTGGCCATGGGCCAGACCCCCATGCGCTCCCCCGAGGAAGGCATCGCCGACCTCCAGAAGCTGAAGGCCATGGGCATGCGAGGCGTCATGATGCCAGGCAACCCGCAGATGGAAGACTACGACTCACCCATCTACGGTGAGTTCTGGGACGCCTGCGTCGATCTGGAGCTGGTGCCCAGCTTCCACATTCTCACCAGCCAGGCCGACGGCTTGAACCGCAACCGGGGCCCGAAGATGAACGGCTTCATGTCCATCATCCGCGGCAACCAGGACATCATGGGCATGTTCGTGCTCGGCGGGGTGTTCGAACGCCATCCCAGCCTAAAAATCGTCTGTGTCGAGGCCGACGCCGGCTGGGTACCCCACTACATGTACCGCATGGACCATGCCTTCAACCGCCACCGGATGTGGCTCAAGGCCCGCATCGACACCCTGCCCTCGGAGTACTTCCGCGAGCACATCTACCTGACCTTCCAGGACGATTTCATCGCCTTCCAGAGCGTCGACCAGATGAACTGGCGCCGTCTGTGCTGGGCCAACGACTTCCCCCATTCGGACTCGACCTGGCCCTGGAGCCAGGAGATGCTGACCGAACACACCAGCCAACTCACCGATGAGCAGCGCCGGTCCATCCTGTGCGACAACGCTGCTGAGCTCTACAAGCTCGACCTGTCCACCCTGCCCGTCGGCGGGGACATACTGGCTGGTACGGCCGTTTGATCGAGGGCCGGGTGTGGCCCGGTGTCGGTTACGACGCGAGCCGAGATCAAGGGGCCTAACATGGGCGCCATGGAATTGCTCGGGGTGCATCACATCTCCATCAACGTGGCCCGCAATGAGGAGGCCGAGCCCTTCTATCTCGACGTGCTCGGCCTCAAGAAGTTGCCCCGGCCCGATTTCGGCTTTCCCGGCTCCTGGTTGGAACTGGCCGATGGGCGCCAGGTCCACCTCATCCAGGTGGAAGATTGGACCGCCCCCAAGGGCCCACACTTTGCCCTGCACGTGGCCGACCTTGATGCCGTCAAGGCCGAATTGGAAGGCCGCGGGGTAAAGGTGTCCAAGGTTTCCGAGATCGATGGTGTTGGCCGACAGTGTTTCTTCAAGGACCCCTGCGGCAACGGTATCGAGCTCAACGAGCCCCTCGCCTCACGCCGTAGCCACCAAGACGCCGCTGTCTCCGCCGCCTCCGCCAGCTGAACGGAGCGGGCCGCTCAGAGGCGGCGAGGCTGGGCGGCCATGGTCCTCATCGCCGCGTTACTCGTCGTTGTCATGGTGTTCTCGGCGACGTCGTGTCGATCATCAGGTTCGGAAGATGAGCCGAGGCCATCGCCGCGGCCCTTTCCCTCACCGGCGTCGACAGGGGTCCCCGGTTGGGTGCTAGCGCGGTCCGTGACCGTCCTGGCGCGGGCCATCCATGGATCGCTCGTCCTCCGTGGATCGTCTGAGTGGATCGTCTCAGTAGATCGTCTCTGTAGATCGTCTCAGTAGAGCGTCTCAGTAGATCGTCTGGCGCAGTCGCTCGGGATTGGCGGCGTCGTCGGCGGCGCCGTCGACGCTGCCGTCGCTGATG
>JANPEN010000055.1:0-3876 GCA_031422955.1 Acidimicrobiia bacterium | reverse complement strand
GTGGCTGACCTCGACGAACGGGTAGGCACCCGTTTGATCGGGTCGCCTCGATCCCCAGCTCAGCCCTCCATCTCCATCTCCATCTCCATCTCCATCGGCACCCGGCCGTCGGGCATCGTGCGGTCGGGATCGAGACCGGGCGCGAGCCGCGGGGCGAACGCGACGACTACGGCGTAGATGAGCGCCGCGGCGCCGACCGCACGGGCGAATTGCTCGCCGTGACGCCAGAGTTTCTCCACGGCGATCACCAGCGCGACGCCCACCATCGCGAGCAAGTTCATCACGCCGAAAGCAACCAGCAGGACCATCAGCGCCCAGCAACAACCGAGGCAGAACAACCCGTGCCGGAAACCGGCCCGGAGGTCACGGGTCACGCCGCGGAAGGACAGGTAGTGAAAGAGATGAGCGATCGGGCTGCGGCAGTGCGACAAGCACCGCCGCTTCAAGGGTGTCAATTGGTAGAGGCCGGCGGCCGCGAACGCCGTTGGCGCGATGACGCGCGCTGCCCAGGCACGTTCCGACGCG
This sequence comes from Acidimicrobiia bacterium, assembly GCA_031422955.1. Taxonomy (GTDB): domain Bacteria; phylum Actinomycetota; class Acidimicrobiia; order Acidimicrobiales; family CAIXPF01; genus CAIXPF01. Next base: position 3,351 of record JANPEN010000055.1, on the reverse strand, counting down.
ACCGAGCCGAACCCCCGTGCGAGCAGGTAAGCGCCCACCCCTGTCGCGGCCCATGCCCCGAGGTAGCCGACCGCGAGCGCGAACAGTCGAGGGACCCGCCTGGTCCTCACGGTGCGGGCGTAGGTCCCAACGAAGGGGGAGACCGACGGCAACATCATCGCCGCCATCATCACGGCCCACATCCCAACGAACCTCGCGAAGCCGAACTCCATCGTGCCGGGCATGGCGCCCATGTCGCGGCTGGCCGCCCACACGATCGTCGCGATCCAAGCGACGGCGGCCGCGCTCCACAGCACCAGGTTCGTTGTGACCCGATGGGTTGGGCCGGGGGTGGTGGCGCCGACGTCGGCGGTCACGCCGCCCAACTGAAGCGGTTCGAAAAGCCCGAGAGGCCCTGTCCGCTCCAGCTGATACCAAATGGCGAGTTGTTCCCCGATACCGTCGTCAACGCGACGGTTGGCCCCGCCGGGTGCAGGACGATGTTCGTCAGCTCGACCCGGGCGCCGTCGGGTGTGAGGACCTGCTCCGCTTCATAGTCGATCACGTTGCCGACCTGGACGTGGTGGCGCCGGCCGTCGCTGGTAATGGCGATCCGCGCTTGCTCCAGGCCGAGGAACTCTGCGATCAGCGGTCCGAGGGCCGCCAATGGCCCACCAAGCTCGCCGCTGATGATCTTCCCCAACGCAGACACCTGCTCGGCGCTGGCGCCATCATCCACGAACGCCCCAACACGCCAGTTGCCCTCCGGCATGAGCGCCGGCGTGTCCAACACGACTACGAACGTCCGCCCCTTGACGTCCACGCCGTCGACGTCGCCCTGGTCGATCTGAAACGCCAGCGCGGCCCGGCAGTAGTCCTTCGTCGCCCGGCGTGCCATGTTCGACCACGTGCACGGACAGACCGCATCACACGAACAGTTCTCGAAGAACGTTCCTTCGATCCGGAAACTCATCACCACACCTCCGAATACCGATCGGCCAGCCAAACACTACTCCTCCGCCAGTCGCCGCCGCCGCCGGGCATGTTCACGGGCCACACACCCAAGGGGCCGCAGGTGTCCGCGGATCGAACCGGCGGGCCGAGCGAGTCAGCCCGCCGTCTCGATCTCATGTCAGGAACCGTCCGCGGGACCGTCCCCGCTCCTGATGTTCGAGCCTCGCCCCGGCTGGTGAGGATCCGGGACGAGGGTCGCCAGGGCCCACGGGGCCAGGCTTCTTGCCACTCGGGCGACCGCCCGCACCGGAAAGTCACATTGGGAATGTGGCCTGACCAATAGCCAATTTCGGCGCTGACGGTGCCGCAGATCGGGGATAGACCCAAACACCACAGCGCCGTTGTTGCGCACGTTCGCCGCACTGTAACCTGCGACTTCAGCCGAATAGGAGCCAGCGATCCTTCGTCGAGAGCCGCGTTCTACGGTAACGACGACGCCATCGGCGCCAGGCCCGTCCGCTGTCACGTGAGCTGCCTCCATGTCATGCGCACTCGGGTGCTATTCGTGAAAAGCCCGATCAGCGCCCATAACGACGAACGTGACCACCGTCCCAGTCGGCGGACCGCGCGGTCCCTCCCCCACGCCCCCAGCCTTTCACCCAAAGCACCCGCCTGCTGACGCCCCGGCGCGGTCAGATGAGTTCCGCTCATGTTCGGGGCTGGGCAGGAACAAACGTCGCGCCGAGCGAACCGTGCACGGGCTCGTCCCTCCGACGCCAGAGCCCGCCCCGACCCGCGCATGATCGCGACCATCACCACGTCGGAAGGCCAGGGGACCGGCTGAATTAGGTGACCCCTGACAGCAGGATCGGCGGACACCAGTTTCAGCCAGGTCAGGGTGTTGGGCGTTGTTCGATCCCGGCGCTGGGTGTAGCCATGGGTACCTATGGAGTTCGGGTGTGGGTTCGCGGCGAGTTTCGAAGCGGTACGGCAGGCCCAGGTGGCTGAGTCGCTGGGCTTCGATTACATCGGTTTCTATGACTCACCCGCGCTCGAGCCCGACATCTGGTTGACGGTCGCCGATGCGCTGCGCAGCACCGAACGGATCACCGTCGGTACGTATGTGCTGATACCGCACCTTCGGCACCCGATGGCCCAGGCATCCGCGATCGCGACGTTGTTGCAGCAGGCGCCGGGACGACTCGAGGTCGGTGTGGGTACCGGTTTCACCGGTCGCATGGCGATGGGCCAACGTCCGCTGAGCTGGGCGTTCATCCGTCAGTTCGTTCGCCAGCTCCGCGGTCTGCTCAATGGTGAACAGGTCGACATCGATGGTGCGGTCACCCAGATGATCCACCCGCCCGGCTATGCGCCGCGACGCCCGATCGCGGTGCCGATCGTGATCGCTGCCAACGGGCCCAAGGGCATCGCGGTCGCCCGCGAGTGCGACGGATTGATCTACGGTGGACCCCTCGATGCGATCCCGAGTGGCTTCGAGCGTCTGCAGCTGCCGTTGAGTGGTATTCCGCTCGAACCGGGCGAGCAACCGAATTCTGAGCGCCTCATCGAAGCCGCTCGAGTGTTGTTCACGATGCGCTACCACCTGGCCTACGACGGGTTCTCGAACACCGCGGTCGAGCACCTCCCGGGTGGTGCTGACTGGCTCGAGACGATCCGAAGCTTCCCGGACGCGACCCGCCATCTTCACGTGCATGACCGGCACATGGTGCAAGTCAACGAGCACGACTACCAGTTCTCGCAACGACACCGAGCCGAACTCGAGGCCTTCGCCGTGGCGAACGCGATCACCCCGGTCCAGCTGCACGAGCGCGTCGAGCGTCTTGAGGCACTCGGTGCGACAAGAGTCATGGGATGGACCATCCGACCCGACTGGGAACGCGGCCTACGAACATTCGCCCCGATCCTCGCCAGGTGACCGAGTTCGACAGCCTCCCGTAGGAACTGCCGGAGACCAAACCCGCTGCCGACCACGGCGTGCACTGCGCAACGGCAAGGTCTCGGAGTCATGCGGGCCCGTTCCCCTCGTCAAAACCCAGGTAAGTTCGGTCTAGACGGGGCGGGGCCGGGAGGCGGTTACTGCGCGGGGGCTGATAGCGGACGTTCACCTTGAAGGAAGCATCGACCTGCTCAGGTGTGAGGAGCTTCACGACTTGGGCGGTGGCGGCGCCAGATTCGTTCGCAGCGAGCGAGACCCGAATCGTCACCCGGTACTCCGAGAAGGACGAATCGGGCGCGCTGCGGCCCGGTGTGGTCGGCTACCGGCCGAACGGCTGGCGCCCACACCGTGCGCTCTCCCCACGGCGCGACCGTGCTGGGCTTGCTCTGGGGCGGCGTCGAAGCCTTCTGATTCGCGTGACCGCGCTGTCGTGGTGACCTAGTAGCGTCACCGAGAGGCGG
>JANPEN010000054.1:0-10714 GCA_031422955.1 Acidimicrobiia bacterium | reverse complement strand
GGGGTTCACCCCATATCACATTGTGGTTTTTTTATTGTTTTTGTGGGGGTGGGGCTTGGGGGGGCGGGTTTTTTGGGGGGGCCCGGGGGGGTTTGGGGGGGGGGCGTTTGGGTTCTTGTACCCGGGGGGGGGGGGGGGGGGGCCTGGCCCGGCCTGGTTCCTGACGCCGAAGGGTTGGCCGGCCGACGCTCCCGAGAACCAGGTGCAGGCTGGGGCCACCGTGGCCGGCCTGGGGCGGGCGCTGGCCCGACTACACGCAGTGGCGCCCACCGGCGAGTTGGATCAACTCGACGCCACTTTGCTGGTGGAGGCGGCCGGGCAACGCATCGAGGCGGGGCTGGTCGATCCGGCCAACTTCGACCGGGCCCGGCGCCATCTCGCCCCCCAGGTGCTGCTCGATCAGCTCTGGGCGTTGGTCCCGCTCCTGCATCAACGTCGCCCGGTGGCCGCCACCGTCACGCACGGGCGGGCGCAACCGGGGACACTGTGGCTGGAGCGGGGGGAGCTCACCGCTGTGATCGGCGTGGCCGGCCTCGCCGTCGCCGACCCCTACCGCGATCTGGGAGCCATGGCCCGCCACCTGGCCAGCAGCTACGGGCCCGAGGCCCTGCCCGGCTTCTTCGCCGCCTACGGGCTGGAGCAGCCCGATCCCATCCGCGTCGAGTTCCATGCCCTGCTCGATGAACTGCACTGAACCCCGCCGCACCGGCGCCGGCCCCGGTCCTGCTCTGGACGGAACCGCTGGCCATCCCCCTGCGCTAACCGCTGGCCCGCCCGAGTCGGCCGCCGTGCCACCGACCCCCGCAGTCGCGGTGCTTTCGGGCTCGGCGTTGGTGATCGTGGGCCCCACCGCTTGCGCCAAGAGCGCCCTGGCCTTGGCCGTGGCCCGCCTGGCCGGCGACGTGGAACTGCTCAGCGCCGACTCCATGCAGGTCTACCGGGGTATGGACATCGGCACCGCCAAACCCAGCGCCGCCGAACAGGCGGAGGTGACCCACCATCTCATCGATCTGGTCGACGCCCACGAACCCTTCTCGGTCAGCCAGTACCAGCAGGCCGCGGCCCGGGCCGGCCAGCAGGTCCACCGACGGGGTCATCGGGTAGTGCTGGTGGGAGGAACCGGCCTTTACGTCCAGTCCGTGGTGGACGAGCTGGCTATCCCCGGGCAGTACCCCGCGGTACGGCTCGAGTTGGAAGCGGAAGTGGACACGGCAGGCCTGCATCGCCGCCTGGCCGAGCTCGATCCGGTGGCCGCCGGGCGGATGGAAGCGTCGAATCGACGTCGAATCGTGCGGGCACTGGAGGTCACCGTGGGCAGTGGCCAGCCGTTCTCCTCCTTCGGCCCCGGCCTGGCCCAACACCGCCCCAGCCGCCACCGAATCGTCGGTCTCAGCCTCGAGCGTGACCAACTCGACGAGCGCATCGCCGCTCGTTATCAGGCCCAGCTCGACGCCGGCTTTCTAGCTGAGGTTCGCGGGTTGGCGGAGGCCCCCGAGTCCCTGTCGGCCAGCGCCGCCCAGGCGTTGGGTTACCGAGAGTTGCTGGCCCACCTGCACGGCGCGTGCAGCCTGGAGGAGGCAGTGGCCCAAGCCGTCACCCGCACCCGCCAGTTCGCTCGCCGCCAGCAACGCTGGTTTCGTCGTGACCCCCGCATTCGGTGGCTGGATGCGGGCCTGGTGCTGGCCAACCCGATGGCCGTTGCCGCCACCCTGCTGGAAGAATGGTCCCCGCGATGATCAGCCTCGTCCAGAAAAGCAGCCCGGCCACCGCAGGTGTTGCTCACCGCGGACCGCTGGTTCTGACCAAGCACCATGGGCTGGGCAACGACTTTCTGGTCGCGGTGGGCTCTGACCCCGTCCTGGAGGCTGCCCCCGAGCTAGCCCGCCGGCTCTGCCATCGTCACCGGGGCATCGGCGCCGATGGGCTCATGTTCGTGGACGTTTCCCGTCCGGAGCCGACCGCGCTGGAGCCGACCGCGCTGGAGCCGGCCACGCTAGAGCCGGCCGTGGACGGGGTCATGATTTTGTTCAACGCCGATGGCAGCAGGGCTGAGATGAGCGGCAACGGGGCGCGTTGCCTGGGCCAGGCCCTGGCCATGGCCGCCGGGGTGAGCACCCTCGACCTGTTGATCGACACCGACGCCGGGCGGCGAGCGCTGCAGGTGCGCCCCCATCGAAGCGAGGCGGCCAGCGTGATGGTGCGGGTGGCAATGGGCCCGGTCGGACCCGGTCCCCACTGGCAGGCCAGCCCGGCCGCTCGGCGCGCTCTGAGCTCCCTGCCCGCCTTTGGCGCCGCCGGGCGCAGGGCGGTGACCGCCAATATTGGCAACCCGCATTTGATCATCGAGGTGGAGGACCCCTGGTCCGTCGATCTCGGTCGTTTCGGGCCCTTGCTGGAGGCCGACTTCCTGGCTGGGATCAACGTTGAGTTCATCGCCAAACGGCCAGGGGCGGCCAACCAGCTCGATCTGACCGTGTGGGAACGTGGCTCCGGCATCACCGAGGCCTGCGGTACGGGCGCCTCGGCGGCGGCCACCATCGCCCATCGCTGGGGCCTGGTCGGACCCGAGGTCACCGTGCACATGCCGGGAGGTATGGTTGAGGTGGTGGTGGGCGCCTCCCAGACAGAGCTCATCGGTCCGTCCACCTACATCGCACAGATCGAGGTCGATCTTGGCTGATCGCCAGTCCCCTGACCGCCCCATACTGGATGGTACCGTGCCGGAAAGTATCATGCCGGAGAGTATGCTCTCGGCCCAGCCCGCCTCGACCGATTCGCCTAGGTCCGAACCGACCGAAGAGCACGACTGGGACGAGGACACCGACCAGCTGGATGACGGGGACGACCCCGAGAACCCCGACGACGGGGAGTCTCATCGTGGCGGCTTCGGCGAGTTCGGTGGCACCAGCGGGGGGCTCATCGAGCGCACCTTTCGGGAGCGGATCATCCTGGTCGGCCTGCAGCAGCCGCCGACGACCGCCGAGGAGATCGAGGCCTCCCTCGATGAGCTGGCCCGCTTGGTCGACACGGCGGGGGCCGATGTGGTGGCCAGAGTGGTGCAGCGGCGGCAGAGCCCTGACCCTGCCACCTTCATCGGCAAGGGCAAGGTGCATGAGTTGCGGGAGCTTTCCGAGCTGCACGATGCGGACACCGTCGTCTTCGATGATGATCTGACGCCCAGCCAGCAGGTGAACCTGGAGCGGATCCTGGGCCGCACCGCCATCGACCGCACCGCGGTGATCCTGGACATCTTCGCCCAGAACGCTTCCACCCCAGAGGGCAAGGCCCAGGTCATGCTGGCCATGCTGCGCTACCGGCTGCCCCGGCTGCGGGGCCGGGGGTTCTCGCTGTCCCAGCAGTCCGGCGGTCGCCTCGGGGCCCGTCGTGGCCCGGGTGAGACGCAGCTGGAGATCGATCGTCGCCGCATCGTGCGACGTCTGCATCGCCTGGAGACCCAACTGGCCGACGTGCGCCGCCACCGGGCCGTGCAGCGCAAGTCCCGCTCCCGCTCCCGTTTCGCCCACGTGGCGGTGGTTGGTTACACCAACTCCGGCAAGTCCACGCTGGTGAACCGATTGACCAGGGCCGGAGTGCTGGTCGAAGACCGTTTGTTCGCCACCCTCGATGCCACCACCCGTCAGTTGCAGTTGCCGGGGGGCGAGCGGGTGCTGCTCACCGACACCGTTGGTTTCATCAAGAAGCTGCCCCATGGGCTGGTGGAGGCGTTCAAGACCACCCTGGAGGTGGTCAATGAGGCCGATCTACTCGTCCATCTGGTCGACGGCGCGGCGGCTGATCCCGATGGTCAGATCGCCGCGGTGCGCAGCGTCTTGGCCGAGATCGGGGCCGGCGACAAGCCCGAGCTGATCGTGTTCAACAAGGCCGACGTCAACCCCGATGCCCCCGCTCTGGTGCGTTCCCATCCCGGCTCGTTGGCCATGTCGGCCGGGACCGGCGAGGGCGTCGGGGCCCTCCTGGTGGAGGTCGGTCTGCGCCTGCGGGTCATGACGGAGGTAACCGAGCTGTCCATTCCCTTTGCGCGGGGTGACGCCCTGGCCACCGCTCATCGGGAGGGCGAGGTGCTGATCGAGACCACCGACGAATCGGGCTATCGCATGCGGGTGCGCCTGGAGCCGGCGGGGCGGGCCCGCCTGGCCGAGTTCGTGATCGGCACCGTCCCAGGAGGCAGAATCGAACCGTGAGAACAGCACCCGCGAGTCCAGCACCTGAAAGCCCAGCACCGGTGAGCCCTCACTCATGAGCACCACCTCGGTGCCGTCCGCTCCCTACGTCCCGCCGCCCTACCCCTATGACCGTCTCGATGCCTACAGGCCAATGGCGGAGGCCTTCGAGGGAGGCTGCGTGGATCTTTCCATCGGCACCCCCGTGGACCCGCCTCCCGCCGCCGCGGTGGCCGCGCTAGGCCATTCCGACGCCGAGCGAGGCTACCCGCCCTCCATCGGGACCCTGCCCTTGCGCCAGGCCGTGCAACGTTGGATCGCTCGTCGCTTCGACGTGGAGGTCGAGGTCGCCCAGATCGGTGCTTGCATCGGTACCAAGGAGTTCGTGGCCAGCCTGCCCAACTGGATGAAGTTGCGCCGGCCCGACCGCGACACGGTGCTCTACCCCGAGATCGCCTACCCCACCTATGAGATGGGGGCGATCTTCGCCGGTTGTCGGGCCGTGCCCGTGCCCGTCGATGAGCACTGGCGAATCCGCCTCGACGCCATCGACCCTGCCGACGCAGCCCGGGCGTTGTTGCTTTGGGTGAACACGCCCGGCAACCCCGCCGGCGGGCTCGACGATCTGGAGGCGGCGGCGGCTTGGGGTCGAGAACGAGCCATTCCCGTGTTCTCCGACGAGTGCTACGCCGAGTTCACCTGGCAAGGACCGCCCCGCACCATCCTCAGCGCCGGTCGGCACGATCGCTTCCAGGGTCTGGTGGCGGTGCACTCGCTGTCCAAGCGATCCAACTTCGCCGGCTGCCGCTTGGGCTACTACGCCGGGGACGCCGAGTTGGTCTACTACCTGCAAGAGATGCGCAAGCACGCAGGGATGATGGTGCCGGGTCCGATACAGGCCGCCGGCATCGCCGCCTTGGACGATGACGACCACGTCGCCCGCCAACGCCGGCTCTACCACGACCGGCTGCTGTTGGGCCAGGCGGTGTTCGCCCGGCTGGGGGTGCCGGCACCCATGCCCGAGGGCGGGTTCTATCTGTGGGTGCCCGCCCCCAACGGGGACGCCTGGGGTCTGACCGAGCGGTTGGCCCGCGAGGCGGGGGCGTTGATCAGCCCTGGCGAGTTCTACGGGGCGGCCGGCGCCGCCTACGTGCGGGTGGCCATGGTCCAGCCCGACGACAAGTTGCGGCTGATGGCCGAGCGGGTCGGGGTGGCGCTCGGCCCAGCATCGTCGGCTTCGGACCCTGGCTGAGCGGGCTTGGGCCGGCTCCGGCGGGCTCAGGGAGTTTTCTGTCCCCGGCGTGGAAGTAGCTAGCTTCACCATCCATGGCCGACCTGCAGTCCAAGATCGAAACGCTTTGGGAGGGCCGCGATTCCCTCGCCGTTGAGGACCCTGAGGTGCGAGCCACCGTGCAGGAGGCCATCGATCGGCTCGACCGGGGCGAGGTCCGGGTGGCGACGTTGACCGAGACCGGTGAGGTCGAGGTCCATCAATGGCTCAAACAGGCCATTTTGTTGTTGTTCCGTCTCAACCAGATCTCCACCACCGAAGCGGGCCCCTTCGAATACGCCGATAAGTTGCCCTTGAAGCGCAACTACCACGCCCAGGGCGTCCGGGTCGTGCCCGGCGGTGCCGCCCGTTACGGCGCCCATCTCGAACCGGGCGTCATCTTGATGCCGAGCTTCGTGAACATCGGCGCCTACGTGGCCACCGGCACCATGGTGGACACGTGGGCCACCGTGGGCTCGTGCGCTCAGATCGGCCGCAATGTCCATCTCTCTGGTGGGGTAGGCATCGGCGGAGTGCTCGAACCGCCCCAGGCTGCGCCGGTGTTCATCGAGGACGAGTGCTTCATCGGGTCGCGCTGCATCGTGGCCGAAGGGGCACGGGTTGGTGCCGGGGCGGTGCTCGGGGCGGGAGCCGTACTCACTGGTTCGGTGCCCGTCATCGACGCCGCCACCGGCCAGGAGCTGTCTCGGGGCCAGGTGCCGGCGTGGACGGTGGCGGTAGCTGCTTCGCGTGCCCGGGAGTATCCCGGAGGAACCTTCGGCATGCCTTGCGTGCTGGTGATCAAGTACCTCACCGAGGGTGAGCGCCACGACAAAGGTAAGCTTAACGACATTCTGCGAGATCACGGCGCCACCACGTGAGCGAGGCCAGCGTCGGCCCGTCCCCCTTCCCGCTCAACTCGATCTCAGTGGTCGGCGCGGGCGATGCCGTGCAGCTCCGTCAGCGTTTGTTGGCCCGCACGGCCGAGTTCGTCGACGTGCCGTCGGAAAGCTTCGCCGAGTTGCCCATGGTGCAGCGTTTGGAGCAGCTGCTGGAACCGTGCAGCCACCTGACCTTGGACAGGGTGGGTGACAACCTGGTGGCCCGCACCACCCTGGGCCGATCCCAGCGCTTGGTGTTGGCCGGCCACACTGACACCGTGCCGGTCAACAACAACGGCAAGGCTCGCATCGATGGTGACGTCGTGTGGGGTCTCGGCTCCGCCGACATGAAGGCCGGCCTGGCCGTCATGACTGAGTTGGCCCGCGATCTCAAGCGGCCGGCACTGGATGTGACCTACGTCTTCTACGCCCGCGAGGAGGTGGCCGGCGAGCACAGCGGGCTGGAGGAGATCTTCGTGGCCCGCCCCGAGTTGCTGGCCGGAGATGCCGCCGTGCTGGGCGAGCCCACCAGCGGCAAGATCGAGGCCGGTTGCCAGGGCACCCTGCGGGTGAAGGTGACGCTGCGGGGCGTACGGGCCCACACCGCCCGCCCGTGGATGGGCCGCAACGCTATCCATCGCCTGAGTGGCCTTTTGGCTCGGTTGGCCAGTTTCGAACCTCGAGCCCCGGTGGTGGCTGGCCTGCAGTTCCGCGAGGCGCTGCAGGCGGTGGCCGTTGCGGGTGGTACGGCCGGCAACGTGGTACCCGATGAGGCGAGCGTGGTTATCAACCATCGCTTCGCCCCCGATCGCGACATTGACGCCGCCCTGGCCGAAGTACGCCGGGTCATCCACGACCAGCTCGACGAGGGCGACGAGATGGAGCTGGTCGAGTACTCCCCGGCCGGTGCCCCTGCTATCGACCACCCGTTGCTGGCCGCCTTGCGGCAACGCTCCGGCGCGGAGGTGGAAGCCAAGCTCGGTTGGACCGACGTGGCCCGATTCTCCGCCCGTGGGGTCCCGGCGGTCAACTTCGGTCCCGGCGATGCCTTGTTGGCCCATCGGGCCGACGAGCGAGTGGACGCGGCGTCCCTGCAGGCCGTCTATGAGGCCATGGCCAACCTGCTCACAACCGGCGCAACACACTGACCACCCGCCCGTAGATGGCAACGTCCTGCGGGGCGAAGTCCATGGGGCTCAGCCGGCTGTTGGCCGGGGTGAGCACGATGCGGTTGCGTTTGCGGCTGAAGAACTTCACGGTGGCCTCCTCGCCGGGGATGCCCGCTACCACCATGGCGCCGCTCGCCGCGTCTTTTTGGGCTCTGGCGACCACGAAGTCGCCATCGAGCACGGCCGCCTCGATCATGGAATCGCCCCGGACCCGGAGCATGAACAGTTCCCCTTCGCCGGTGAAGTCGGCCGGCATGGGAATCAGCTCTTCGATGTTCTCCTGAGCCAACACGTTGGTGCCGGCCGCCACGTCGCCCAGCAGCGGCACCAGCCGGGACGGGCGTCGTTCGGCGCCGCCCAGCGATTGGTCGTGGCGTACCTCTAACGCACGAGGCTTAGCCGGATCGCGACGGAGGTAGCCCAAACGCTCCAGCGAGGAGAGATGGGCATGGACCGTAGAGGGAGATCCCAGGCCCACGGCATCGCCGATCTCACGGACCGAAGGCGGATAACCCTTGGCCGCCACCTGACGTTCAATCACGTCGAGAATGGCCTGTTGGCGGATGGTCAGCTTGTGGCTGGGCGGACGTTGGTCGGCAGGCATGAACCCCTCCGGTGGGCATAAAGGCTGAGAACATTTGTTCGTTTGGTTCTTGACTACGAACGAGTGTACGTGAGTAGCGTGTCCGAGTGGTGGAACCTGTGTTCGATAACCGGCCAGCGGTCGTGGCGGTCCCTGGAATTTGCCCTGAGGGCAGGGGCGCCCCGCTTCGCTGTCATACCCCTGGAGGACAATCCCCGCTATGACCTCGCTGTGGATTTCCCTTCCCGCCGCTGTTGAACCGGCCGGCCCGCTCAAGCCTGGCGCCGAGCTTGTGCAGATGCCGTTGCCTGCATCGATGCGGTGGCGGTTTTACCGGAGGCGGGCGCTGGCGGTGGTGGCGGCCGGATTGGTCCTGCTGGCGGCCAGCGGGCTGGTCGGCGTCGTTGGCCAGGCCGTGGTGCAGTCGCCGGGAACCCAACTCGGGCGGGCGCCGCAGGTGGCTGTGGTCGAGCATCACGCCGAGCCAGGGGAAACGCTGTGGTCACTGGCCGTCGCCCTCGGCCCGGCTGGGGACGTGCGGGCGTCGTTGGACCAGCTCACACGCTTGAACGGGGGCAGCGGGTTGATCCAGGGCCAGGTTGTGCGGGTGCCACGCTCGTGGTTCCCGTCCGAGGGGCCATGAGCCCCGTAGCTCGGCCAAGCACGTCGGGGGCCATTAGCGTGGCACCCCGTGCGCTGCCCGGCTTGTGCCACCGACGACACCCGGGTGGTGGATTCGCGCGCCGCCGACGAAGGCGCTGCCATCCGCCGACGCCGAAATTGTGTGGGCTGTGGTTACCGCTTCACCACCTTCGAGCGGCTCGAAGCCCGCCTGCTGCACGTGCGCAAGCGTTCGGGCCAGCGAGTTCCCTTCGAGCGTCGCAAGATCGTGGCGGGCCTCGCCGCCGCCACCAAAGGTCGCCCGGTCGGGGCCGACGCCGTTGAACGCATGGCCCAAGAGATCGAGGAGTTGGCCCGGCGGGCCGACCCTCCCATGACCACGGAAGACATCGGCCGGGCGGTTCTGGAGCGGCTGCGCAACCACGACCAGGTGGCCTACCTCCGGTTCGCCAGCGTCTATAAGGGTTTCGACGCCGGAGCCGATTTCGCTCGCGAGCTTCGGCTCCTGGAAGCGAGCCAGGGTCTGGATCCGGGCTGAGGCCAGGTACTTTCACCCAGCGTGTTGGTAGCGGAATGAGCTGGGGTAACTACCTACCTTGAGTCGAGCTCGAAAGGGCTTGCGCTCGGCCGAAAAACGTGCTGGTTGACCTGCGCATTGGTTATCCGCAGATCGGGGACGCTATCCCCAAAGGTTTCTTCGAAATTCACAGGTTGTTCCTCTTCCTGTCCACAGGGCGCACTACCTAGGGTGATCGCTGCCGACGGCGGGATACGGGGGCGATGACCGGATGGTGGTTGACGTCTGCGAACGTCTGGGTGGGCGACTCCTGAGGGGAGGGCGATGATCACCGTCGGGTTGGACCAGTTGGTTCCGTCCGGCAGAGATCGCTTGGCCTCCTTACCTGGTCATCAACCCCGTGCTTGCCGCGGCTAAGGCTCAGCGGCGGGCGGGGCGTCTGGGCGGATTCGCCCAGCGTCTCGGTCGGCCGTTGACACGGCTGCAATTTCAGTGATGTAATTTGTACCGCATCTTGTACAGGACAGAAGCGGGTCTGCCTCGAACCACCACATCTTGTGGTCCGGGTGGATGGGTAGCGCTAGAGGACACGCCGGTCCGACAGCGTCGAGACGGGCACAGTGGGCGGGCAGACCGAGTAGCGGGCAAAGCGAGTATCGGGCAGAGCAACAGGCAAGCAGGCGGGAAGCAGACAGGGCTCGCCAGTCAGGGCTAGTGGCGGCGGAGCACAAGCGGTGATCACACGGATGTTGTGCGCCGCTGGCCCGGAGCCGGTTCAAAAATGAGGCGGTGTCGTTCGGTCGAGCGGCGCCCAAGCACAAAAATTCATCGAACGTCCAGGAGAAACTAAATGGCCGTAGCACCCGAACAGGTGGGAATCGGTATCCGTCGCCACTTCACGGTCGAGGGGCTCGACCCCTACGACCATGTCGTGTGGGAGCGGCGGGATGCCCGCATCACCAACTATCGGGACGGTGCCGTCGCCTTCGAGCAGCTGGGCGTGGAGTTCCCCGTCGGTTGGTCGCTCAACGCCACCAACATCGTGGCGCAGAAGTACTTCCGCGGGCCGCTCGAAGGTCCCGATCGGGAATGGTCGCTGCGGCAGGTGGCGGAGCGGGTGGTCAACACCATCACCGCGTGGGGTCGCCGTGACGGCTACTTCGCCGACGACACCGAGGCCGAGGCCTTCGCCGACGAGCTGAAGTACCTCATTGTCACCCAGCGGGCTGCGTTCAACTCGCCGGTGTGGTTCAACATTGGGGTGGATGGGGTGCCCCAGCAGGCGTCGGCCTGTTTCATCCTGGCGGTGGAAGACACCATGGACTCCATCCTCAACTGGTACGTCGAGGAAGGCACCATCTTCAAGGGGGGATCAGGGGCGGGCATCAACCTCAGCCAGATCCGTTCCTCCAAGGAATCGCTCAAAGGGGGCGGCACGGCGTCGGGTCCGGTCAGCTTCATGCGAGGGGCCGACGCCTCCGCCGGCACCATC
>JANPEN010000053.1:0-7622 GCA_031422955.1 Acidimicrobiia bacterium | reverse complement strand
AGTTGCGCCAGGGCTGGAGGTGCGGATCGTCCTTGTCCTTGGCGAACGCCTCGAGTTGCTCGAACGAGCGCCAGTACTGCACGTTGGCGAGTCCCAACGTCTGGTAGCCCAACAGTCCCTTTTCGGGGTGCTGCGTGAGGTGCTTCAGCATGTGGTTCATGCCGCGCCGCCCACCGAGATCGCCGATCGACTTGAACAGCTTCCATTTCGTGTTGATTCGGGCACCGATGATGAAGACGACGAAGTCGCCTTCGATCTCCGCGGTCCACCGCCCTTGCTTGATGTCGGCCATGACTCTCCTTTGTCCGTCGAACATCGTCTTGGGAAATCATCGCGCGCCGAGACCTCTGGCCCTGCAGATGTGGACCACTCCGGTTCACCATGACATTGACGTCAACCCTGCAAACGAGGCGCATGTTCGATGTAATCGTTGATCAGCCGCGTGCTCAGCGTCGCCGCGCTGTTCGGTGTCCGCATCCGGCGGCGCGGGTTGGGCTCGGCTGTGGTGTCTTGTCCTTGGGTGCGAAGTTGCACGAACGGCTCCGATTCGCCAGCCCCGTCGTCGACGGCATTGCCCTGGCGCGAAGGGTCCGCGACCGAGCAGCTCTGGGAACTCTTCGAGGCACAGCTCCGGTCGCTGGTCGCGTAACCCACGGTGACCGCCAGGTTCTTCGACCTTGCGGAAGAACCGGTTGGCGACATCGGTGAGCATGACCTGTTGACCGGAACGGATGACGATGGCGATCGCTGCCGGAAGCTCGTTGCGTCTACGACGAGGACTGATCAATGGAGCCAGATACGGTCGTTGTCATTCATCCAGGCGCGCAGCTCTTCTCCCTCAGCCGCGGCGGAGGCCGAGTTGGGCGATTAGCCGGGATAACGCCAGGGGTGTTCAGGCTGCAGGGCCTGTTCGTCCATGGTCCAGTTGGGGACGGCCAGCTCGTCGTTGACCCGGCTGAACACCATGCGAACCCTGGTGCCAATGCCCACCCTTTCCACCAATTCCGGCCCAGCCAGGTTGCCCTCGCTATCGACCAGGTTGCCGCCGATGCGCAGCGCCTCATGCTCGGTAGGCTGGCCCAATTGGGTGTCGAGGTCCACCAGCAGGATCAGATACGGCACATGAGCCCGGAACGCCGGCTGGATGGCGTGATGGACCTTGCTGTAGGAGTGCACCGCGCCCTTGCCCTCCACCGCAACCCAGTCGTAGTCCCGGTCACGGCTCCAGGGGCAGGCGGTGGTGGGCGGATAGCGCAACAGCCCCGACTTCCTCCCCCGCTGCAGGCGGAACTCCCCCTGCGCGCAGAACGAGAAATACGCCGCGTTCTCCTTATCGGTGGCCTCATCGACGGACAGCGCCATGCCCAGGTAGGTGCCCTCCATCATCCCGTGCCCTTTTGCATGACCAGTGCTGAGGCGGTGGCCGGGGTGGCCCAGCCCAAGTTGGCGGTCAGCTCGGCGTCGCGTACCTGCCGGCATCCCCCCTCGTGATACTGGTAGGTATGCTGGCGTCGGCCGTCGGCGCTGACCGGGCAGGAGTCATCCACGTCGCCGCGCAACTGCCGCACATTCTCAATGACCATGGACATGCCGTGGGTGTAGCCCTCGCACAGGTGCCCGCCGCTTGTGTTGTTGGGCCGGGCCCCACCGAGCTCGATGATGCCCGAGCTCACGTAGTGGCCACCTTCACCCTTCGGACAGAACCCGTATTCCTCCAGTTGCAAGGTGGTGGTAAACGTGAAGGCGTCATAGGAACCGGTGATGTCGATCTCGTCGGGGCCCACGCCGGCGTTGGGCCACAGCAGCTCTTTGGCGTAGTACCCCGCCACCGTGGAGATGGGCCCGTGCTGGTAGTGCATATCCAGGCGGGGTTTGCTGCAGCGGCCCACCACCGAACGGATGGACACCAACGGCCGCCGCAAGTCCTTGGCCCGTTCCGTGGTGGTGACGATCAGCGCGGTGGCGTTGTCGGTCTCCACACAGCAGTCCAACAGGTGCAACGGCTCACAGATCAGGCGGCTGTTGAGCACATCTTGCACACTCACCCGGCGGGGGTAGAACGCCTTGGGGTTATTGGAGGCGTGCTTGGAATGGGCCACCTTCACGTGGGCCACCTGCTCGGAGGTGGTGCCGTAGTCGTACATGTGGCGCATGAAGGCGGGGGCGAACATCTGCCCCGCGCTCTGCCAGCCATAGGCCCGCATGTGCAGGGCATCACCGCTGATGGGCGCCGCCGCCCGGGACCCGGTGCCGCCGATGCGAACCTGGGTGAACCCGTTCATGGAACGAAAGATGACCACCGTCTTGCACATCCCGGCCTCGATCACCCCCATGGCGATGCCGATGAGGGCCTCGGTGCTGGACCCACCACCCCAACAATCCATGAAGAAATTGAGCCGGATGCCCAGATCCCCAGCCACGAACGGCGAGAACGTGGAGTCGTTGCCCGAATAAGACAACATGCCGTCGACCTCATCGGCTTCCAGCCCGGCATCGTCGAGGGCGTTGTTGATGGCCCAGGTGGCCAGGTTCCGGGTGGTCTCGCTGGAACCGCGCCGGTAGCTGGTCTCACCGACTCCGACAATGGCGTACTTGTGGCGCAGGAACTTGGGGCTGGAGGCGTCGATCTCGGTCATGTTGGTTGATCGGTTAGGTTGATTGATCGCAGCTGGTTCGTTGACGCCGGTCAGTACGGTTGGTCGAGCTGGTAGAAGCGGGCGGCGTTGGTGCCCATGACCTTGGCCTGGTCCTCAATGGGCAGGCTGGCGATGCGGGAGCGGATCTCGCCCACCACCCCGAAACTGGCGTCGATGTGGGGGTAATCACTGGCCCATACGAAGTAGTCAGCGCCCACGGCCTCCACGATGGGAGCGATCACGGTCTCGTCCGGATCCGCGGACACCAGGCACTGGCGGTAGAAGTAATCGCTGGGCTTGAGCTCGGTGGGGGTGACCTTGCGCATGACCTCGTACTTGTGGTCCATGCGGTCCAACCAGGCCGCGATCCAGGTGGCGCCGGACTCCAACACCGTGCAGCGCAGACCGGGATGCTTGTCGAACACGCCACCGGCCAACATCTGGGTGAACGCGGCCATCACGTCGATGGCCAGGAAGGCGAAGAAGAACAGCCCGCTGCCGTCGTTGCGGCCCGGCATCCACGGCCGGAAGAAGGGCTTGTCCCGGACCACCACGTGGAAACCGACCGGCATCTCCAGATCTGACGCCGTTTCCCAGAAGGCATCGTAGGAGGGGTCCATCAGATGCTTGCCGGCCCGGGCGGCGAGGTCGGGTGAGAGGTAGATGGCCTTGCAACCCGCCTCACGGGCCCGGCGGGCCTCGGCGCAAGCGAAGTCCGGATCCAGCAGCGAGATGTGCGCCACCGGCACCAGACGCTTGGGGTTGTAGGAGCAGAACTCGGTGATGTAACGGTTGTAGGCCCGGGTGTAGGCGTTGGCCAGAGCGGGTTCGGTGACCATTCCCTCCCAGCAGATGCCGATGGTGGGGTACAGCATGGCAACGTCGATCTGCTCGGCGTCCATCACCGTGAGACGGGCGGCAGGGTCGTACCCGCCGGGAGGGCAGCCGTCCTCGTAGGACAGGCGGGACCTGGGGTCCAGCGCAACGGTGGGGTCCAGCTCGATGCCGCCGAGCGCGGCCAGCGAGTTACGCAGGCTTTCGATGGGAGCACCGTCGACCAGCAGTACCTCGTCATCACCGTCGCGGGTGATGCGGATGGCCCGATCCCGGAAGGCGGGGTCGATGTAGGTCTCCCAGGTGTCACGGGGCTCCAGCACGTGCCCGTCTGCATCCACGGTGAACAGATGAGTGTCGCTCATGTCTGGAACACTAACCGGCATGGACAGCACGCGACACAGGAACAACGTGGCCCTCGTGACCGGCGCCGCCTCGGGCATCGGCCTGGCCACGGTCCAACGGCTGACGGCTGAGGGCGCCACCGTGGTGGGCTTCGACCAGAACACCCCCGTGGACAGTGACATGCCAAGCGGTACGTTCCGTCAGGTCGACATCACCGACGCCGATGCGTTGGCCGCCGCGGTCGCCGACGTATTGGGGACCCATGGCCGTATCGACGTATTGGGCAATGTGGCCGGCATCAACGATGCGTTCCTCGGCGCCCATGAACTGGACGATGCCACCTGGGACAAGGTGATGGCGGTGAACACCACCGCGGTCATGCGGCTGTGCCGGCTGGTGCTGCCCGGCATGATGGAGCGCGGCGCTGGTGCGATCGTGAACATCGCCTCCATCGCGGGGATCGGGGGCGGCGCGTCGGGCCTGGCCTACACCGCGTCCAAGCATGCGGTGGTGGGCATGACCCGTTCCATTGCCTACACGTACCAGGCGGAAAACATCCGTTGTAACGCCATCTGCCCCGGTGGGGTGCGCACCAACATCTTGCGCTCCAACCCGGCCCGCACCAGCAAGTGGGGTTTGGAGCGGGCCCAGCCCTTCCACGCCCTGGGCACCCGCCTGGCCGAGCCCGACGAGATCGCCGCGTTGCTGTCGTGGTTGGCCAGCAGCGAGGCGTCCAACATGAACGGCGCCATCATCACCGCCGATGGGGGCTGGACCTCGGCCTAGCGCCGGGGTGACCCGCACGGGCCGGGCGCCGTCGAGCGGGCCGGGGCGCTACCGTTCGGGGCCATGGATCTGGGAATCGCAGGGAAACGTGCGGCTGTGGCCGGGGCGTCAGCCGGGCTGGGGTTGGAAACAGCCAAGGCGTTAGCCGCTGACGGGGTGCGGGTGGCCATCTGCGGGCGCGACCGCATCCGCATCGACGCCGCCGCGGAAGCCGTCAACCGCCACGCCGCCGCGGCTGGTCATCCCGAGATCGCCGCCACCGCCATCGTGGCCGATATCTCCAGTGAAGCCGGCGCCCATGGCTTCGTGGCGGAGGCCAACGAGGCATTGGGTGGGGTGGACATCTTGATCCTCAACGGCGGCGGCCCGCCCCCGGGCAACTTCAAGCGCACCACATTCGAGGGCTACCGCCACGCCATCGACCTGAACCTACTGTCCGGTATTGCCATGTGTCAGGCCGCGGTGCCCGCCATGTGCGACGCCGGTTGGGGGCGGGTGGTGGCCGTCACCTCCCACATCGTGCGCCAACCGGCGTCGTTCCTGATCACCTCGGCCACCGCCCGGGCCGGGCTCACCGGGTTCCTGCGGGCCCTATCCAACGAGGTGGGCCCCAAAGGGGTGACCGTCAATTGCGCCCAACCGGGGGTGCACGCCACCGATCGCATGAACCAACTCGGCGCTAACGTGGATACTATCACCGCCCAGATCCCGATGCGAGCCGTCGGCCGCCCCGAGGACTTCGGCAACGTCGTGGCCTTCCTGTGCAGCGACCACGCCCGCTTCATCACCGGCGCCTCCCTCATCATCGACGGCGGCCAGTACCAGGGCCTGCTGTAGCGCAAGCTGAACTTCAGTCGACCGCCGGTTCCGGTAGCCAGTGCGAGATCATCGCTCACGAACTGCGGGTATACCGTGGACAAACGATACGCGTTTGGTCGACACAGACCCGACGGAACGACGAGGGGCTGTCTCGATGGCTGATATGCATCACTACACCACCGCAATCTCACAGATCATCAGCAACGAGACCGAAGAGGAGATCGTGCTGCGCGGCCATCGGCTCAGCGATCTGATCCAGAACTCCACCTTTGCCGAAGCGGTGTTCTTGATGTTGGCCGGGCACATGCCGACCAAGGGCCAAGCCCGAACTCTCGATGCGTTGCTCACGGCGTGTGTTGACCATGGGCTAACGCCCGCCGCCATGATCGGACGCGCCTTTGCGTCCTATGGCACCACCGTTGCGCAGGCCATCGCGGGAGGAATCCTGTTGTTTGGCGACATCGCCGGCGGTGCTGGGGATCCCTTGGCCCGCACCATGGCCGACGCGCTCGGCCCCCACCTCAAAAGTAACCCGAACCCCGACGACGCCACCGTCGAGGCGTTGGCAAGACAGATCGTTACCGACGCACTGCAACAGAACGGTCGCATGGCTGGCTTCGGGATCCCTGCCCACCACGCCGATCCGCGCTCACCCGCATTGCTCAAGGTCGCCCAGGAAACCGGCGCCGCGGGGCCCTACACCCGGCTGCTGGTGGCCATGGAACGCGAGGTCGCCCTCGCCAAAGGCCGCCCCATTCCTATCAATCTGGACGGCATCGTCGCTGCGCTCGTGCTCGATTTCGGCTTCCCGATGGGCTGTGCCGCCGGGTTCGTGATGATCCCCCGCAGCTTCAGCACCTTGGCCCACCACCTCGAAGAGAAAGGGCAGAACACCCGTTGGCGACATGTCCCCCAGGAACATGTCACCTACACCGGACCCATGCCCGCAGACTGAAAAGTACGCCACCGCGGAACGTCCCGCCGCTCAATCTGGGGACCCTCGAATCAGCCGCAGGACGTAGACGTTGGCGAGTAGGTGACCGCTGCGGGCAGCGCAGAGCATCTGGTAAATTCCCTTCCATGACTAACTCGCCTTCATACCTGCCGTTGCTGAACCGGATCGCCCATGCGGAAGCCGATGCTGAGTGTTATCTCAGTGCGTGGGCTGCGGTGACCCCGCGGGACGAGGTTCGCCAGGCCATGACTGTGGTGGCGTTGCGGGAGGGTGAACACGGCAAGGCGTTCGCTAAGCGGATCTGTGAGCTGGGGTACGGGCTGACGGCCGCGGCGGAGTCAAAGGCGGCGGAGCGGATGCCGATCGCCAGCTCCACGACGTTGTCGGACCGGGAGAAGTTCGAGCAGCTCGGGTTCGGACAACCGACGGATCCATCCAAGCCAGACCCGTTCACACCCATGTTTGCCGATGCCACCATCGACATCCAGACTGGCGCTCTGCTCGGTCGCTACATCGCTGAGGAACGAGACAGTGCCCGTCTGTTCCGTGGCGTCTACGAACAGCTGTGTGCCGATGACAACGCGGCACCGACGCCCGCTGAGGGCACGGTCGCCCAGCTCGACCGTATCGAACGGCTGCTCGAAAACCTGGCCGCCAAAATCGCCGGTACGTCGGACACCGTGACAGAAGCCGAATTTCGCACCGCCCTCCGCGCCGACGGCTTCGATGACGAGATCCGCATCACGAACTACGAAGCCGGCGTCGAGGCCGCAGCCTTGCACGCCCACGACTTCTCCGCCCGGATATACGTGCTCGACGGTGCGTTCACAATTCTTTACGAGAACGGTCCCCAAACCTTCACCGCCGGCCAGTACTGCCAACTCAACGCCGGCACCATGCACGCCGAAACCACCGGCGCTTCCTGCGCCAAAGTCCTCGCCGGTCTCAAACACCACAGCTAACCCCAATACCGGTAAAGCTCAGGTGAGGATGGTGGGGATTGGTGGTTGCGCGGGATTGGGCCAACCGCGAGCCCCACAACGCCACCCACCGATCACCGCCCGCCCGATCCGTCAGGTCACGCCGGTTGCCCGGCCCCGCTCGATGATGTTGCGCATCATCGGAATCATCGCTTCGTCCATGAGGGCACCTTTGACCTGGACGGCGGCGCGGCCCTCGGCCCTCGCTGCTTGGTACGCGGCGAGTAGCTCCTCGGCCTCGGCGACCTCCTCGGCGGACGGGGACAG
>JANPEN010000052.1:0-3696 GCA_031422955.1 Acidimicrobiia bacterium | reverse complement strand
CATCCTCATCCTCATCCTGGTGCTGGTGCTGGTGCTGGTGCTGGTGCTGGTGCTGGTGCGGTGGGGTCCTTAGCGGGAGGGCGGCCGAGCAACCGAGCGATGCCGCTCAAGAACCGGGCGCCGGCGTGTCCATCGCTGGCCCGGTGGTCAGCGGCGAGGGTGATGCTCACCACCGGACGCACGCACAGCATGCCGTCGATTGCCCAGGGCCGTTCCCTGATCCGCCCGAATCCGACCATGGCCACCTGTGGTGGGTAGATCACCGGCCACAAAGCGTCGACGCCCTGGTCGCCGAGGTTGGTGACGGTGAGGCTGGGCGGACGCAGGTCGGAGGAACGCAGCGCGTTGCTCCGAGCCCGACCCACTAATGCTCGCAGGCGGCCCATGAAGGCTTCGACGTCGTCGAGATGGGCGTCGTCGAGCACCGGTGCCATCAGGCCGCCTCCCCGCAACGCCACCGCCACACCCAAGTCGACGCCGACGGCGGGGTGGTAACGGTCTTCGGACCAGTGGCCGTTGAGATCGGGATTCTCCACGGCAGCACGGGCGGTGGCATGCAGCAGCAGCGCCGCCGGCAGCAGGCGGGTGGCCGGCGGACGGTCGAGGTTGGTCTCCGCCAACCAGGCCAGGGCCGGGCCTAGATCGACGTCAAGGCTCAGGTAGTAGTGCGGGATCTCGCGTTTGGAGCGAGCCATCAGCGCTCCGGTCGCCTGTCGGATCCGTGCCTGCCGATGGGCTTGTTCGGTCGCGACGACTTCACGGTCGGGGCGCGGGGTGGGGCGAGCGGCCGCCGGGCGGGGAAGTGGTGGTGAACCGTCGGGTGGCGGTGCCTGTTCGGTCACCATCTCCGACGCCAGTCCACCGGTCAGGTCTGCGGCCAGAACGGCGCCGCCTGGTCCGCTGCCGGGTATCTTTGAAAGCTCGAGGCCAGCCGCCGCGGCCAGCCGCCGAGCCATCGGCGAGGCCGGGGTGCGGGCCGGTGGAGGCGGACGGACCGGGGTGAGGTCCCGGCGGGTGACGGACCCGCCTGGGCCGCTGCCGTGGATGGCGTGTAGATCCAGACCAAGCAGTTCGGCCTGGTGGCGGATGATCGGCGAGTACGTCGGCGGAGGGCGCTCCGCGGTGTTCCGCGTTGCCGGCGAATTCGCAGTGTCCGGCGTTGCGGTTGCCGGGGACCCCAGCGGGTGCAGCAGGGCCAACGGAGCGCCGACCGGGAGTTGCTCGCCAACGGGGGCCAGCAGCTCGGTGATCACGCCATCGAGCCAGATCTCGGCCTCTACTTCGGCTTTCTCGGTGTCGACGATGGCGACGATGTCACCGCGGTGCACGGTATCTCCTGGCTGGACCAGCCAGCGCAGCACGGTGCCGTGTTCCATGTCCGCCCCCATTGAGGGCATGGCGTAGGTGAGTGGTTCAGCCATGCCCGCCGACCAGCGCCTGGGCCGCGGTGACGATGTCGGCGACCTGGGGCAGCGCCGCCTCCTCGAGGTGGCGGGCGTAGGGCACGGGCACCTCGGCCCCGCACACCCGGCTCACGGGCGCGTCGAGGTCGTAGAAGGCGCTTTCGGTGATGCGGGCGCTTATCTCCGCCGAGATGCCTCCTGATCGCCAGCCTTCGTCCACCACCATCGCCCGGTGCGTGCGGCGCACTGAAGCGAGGATGGTCGCGTCGTCGAGGGGGCGCAGGCTCCGCAGATCGATGACCTCGGCGGAGACACCCAGCGCGGCCAGTGCCTCTGCTGCGCTTGACGCCTTGGCCACCGAACCTCCGTAGGTCAGCAGCGTCAGGTCCTCGCCGGCGCGGAGTACCGAGGCGGTGTCGAGGTCGACAGGACCGTCGCCTTGGCTCAGCGTACCGGAGAGGTTGTAAAGCCCGCCGTGTTCGAAGATGAGCACGGGATCGGGCGACGCCAACGCCGCTGGCAACATCCAGCGGGCGTCCGCGATAGACGCGGGCGTGACAACACGAAGGCCGGGAATGTGGGCGTACCACCCCTCCAGGCTGTGGGAATGCTGGGCGGCCAGCTGTCGGCCGGCGCCGGTGGCCATGCGGATGACCAACGGCACTGCGCACTGGCCGCCGGACATGTGCAGCAGGGTGGCGGCGTTGTTGAGAATCTGATCGAGAGCCAACAGGCTGAAGTTGACGGTCATGATCTCCACGATGGGCCGCAGACCGGCCATCGCCGCGCCGATCCCGGCACCCACGAACGCGGACTCCGACAGTGGTGTGTCCCGTACCCGTTCGGGACCGAACTCCTCCAACAATCCGAGGCTGACCGCGAAACAGCCGCCGTAGGCGCCGACGTCCTCGCCCATGAGGAACACTCTCGGGTCGGCCTCCAGCGCCTCGCGCAACGCCTCACGGATGGCCTCTCGGTAGGTCAGTACCGATGGCCCGGCCGCGTTCGCTGCGGTGGTGGGCGGATTCGTCGCCGTGCTCGGTGGTGGGCTGGTCATGGCTGCGTCCCGGTGATGGTGGCGAAGGGGGTTGCGGGATCGGAAAGAACCCAGCGGGTCAGCTGTTCGACGGGTTCCAACGTGCCGGCCTCAGCGAAGGCGATCGCTTCGTCGATCTCGGATGCCACGTCCGCTTCCAGCGCGGCAACTGCAGCGTCATCGAGGTCGAGGTGGGCGATATGGCGGGGGATGGGGTCGAGCTCTCGCCACCGGGCCACCTCGTCTTTGGTTCGGTAGCGCTCGGGGTCGTACATGGAGTGGGCCCTGAACCGGTACGTACGCAGTTCCAGGAATGCCGGCCCGCCCCCCGCTCGCACCATGGTGAGTGCGGCACGGGCGGCGACGGCGACGGCCTCGACGTCCATGCCGTCCACCGTCCACGCCGGCACGTGGTAAGACGACGCCTTGAGGGCCAGGTCGGTTTCCGCCTCCGACCGCCGCAGGGCGGTGCCCATGGCGTAGAGGTTGTTCTCGCAGCAGAACAGCACCGGCAGCTTCCACAGCGCGGCCAGGTTGAGCGATTCGTGGAACTCGCCCTCGGCCACCGCGCCCTCGCCGAAGAAGCAGACCACGACGGCCGGAGGCCGCTCGCCTAGAGCCGCCCGGCCGAAAGGGGTTTCTGCCAAGGCAAGCCCGACCGCGGGAGGCAGGCCGCCGCCCACGATGGCGTTGCCGCCGTAGAACCGTCGGCTCACGTCGAACAGGTGCATGGATCCACCTCGCCCGTGGCTGCAGCCTTCGGCCTTGCCGAACATCTCGGCCATCACCGCGGTGGCTGGCACCCCCCGAGCGAGGGCGTGACCGTGCTCGCGGTAGGTGGACACGATGGCGTCTTGTTGCTCGAGCATGCCGATCACGCCGGTGGCCACAGCTTCCTCGCCGACGTAAAGGTGCACGAACCCGCGGATTTTCTGCGCGGCGTACAGCTCCGCGCAGCGCTCCTCGAACCGACGGATCATTATCATGGTGCGGAGATGTTTCTCGCTCATGACGGCCGTCCGGCCAGCGAATCCGGTGCGGGCGCAGACTGCGGAGCGGGTTCGAGGGTGGAGAGGTCGCCCTCGGGCAGGCCGAGTTCTCGGGCGCGCAGCAACCGGCGCAAGATCTTGCCGCTGCGGGTCTGTGGGAGGTGCTGGACGAAGTCGATCTCACGCGGCGCGACGGCGGGCCCGAGCCGGCGGCGGGCGTGGCCGAGCAGCTCTCGGCGCATGTCCTCGGACTGCGTCGCGTCGCCGC
>JANPEN010000051.1:0-1894 GCA_031422955.1 Acidimicrobiia bacterium | reverse complement strand
GTGCGAACATCGATCGGCTCGATGCGCCACGATTCCACATGATCAAGTTGATACACCACCAATCCGTTGGGGACCAGGAAATACTGGATGGTACCGTAGGGCAGCAGCGACCACTCTTCGACTGGTTTGTCGAACTCCTCGAACACTGACTTCCTCAGCCCAACTGAAAGCAAGTTCTTACCGAAGGCTTCGAAAATGGTGCAATCCGACAGAAAGGTGGGAGCCAAGCTGTCCTTGTGCAACCAACGAATGTGGTAGCTCTCGGTGAAGGTATCGAGAATGAGCTTCCAGTTCATCTTCCAGGTTGTGGTGCGGGAGCTGATCAGGGTGTAGTTCTCCAGCCCGAATGCACCCAGGTCGTCACCGGCGCGGTCGAGGAAGGCGTCGGCATCCACGGGCGCCCCGCCACCAGCCCGCACGAAGATCATCCCGTGCTTCTCCGCGATTGGCACCGGATGCAGATCACAGTTCAGGCTGACATCGTCGAAGGCGCCATCGGACATCGGCCGCGCCGCCAGGCGACCGTCCGTCTCATAGGTCCAGGCATGGTAGCCGCACGCGATACGGCCCTTGATCGTGCCCCGACCGGGTTCGAACAACGGCGCCCCCCGATGCCGGCAGGCGTTCACGAACCCGCGCAAGCTGGCGTCGGACTGGCGGACCACCACGACGGGTACCTTGCCCAACGTGGCGGTGAGGTAAGACCCCTCCTCGACGCACTCACAGGAAAGGCCCAGAAACGTCGGCCCCTCTCGGAACATGATCCGCACTTCTCGGGCGAACCGCTCCTCGTCGGTGTAGGCCGATGCCGGCTGGACCGCCGAGTGCTCGCCGAACAGCCCCGTCAGCCGGGGACCGGCGTCCGCCACCCGCTGCAGCAACTCGACCTGACGCTCGTGACGCATCGTGTCCCCTTTTCCTCGACTCGTTAATTCTAATCAAGTTTAGTTTCTTCGACCAAGTGTGGCCCAGAAGGGACGCCATCGTCGGAGAACCGGCCACCGCCTGGCTACCTTGAGCAGCTATGGCGCAACCGGCCCGAGACCACACCCCCAGCCCGCAGCCCGACGCTACGTCGACCCCTCTCGCCCAAGCCCCAGCCGAGCAGGTCAACACTGCCGAGCAGGTCAACACATTGGCCGACACCGTCGCCGAGGCACGCCGGTGGCTCGAGGAGAACTGGTCTGCCGAGCTGGCCTTAGGCGAATGGTGGGACCGGCTGGCCCGCTCCGGTTGGGCGTTCCCGACCTGGCCCGAGGCGTGGTTCGGGCGCGGGCTAAACAGCGGCGTGGCCAGGTCCGTAGTGGCGGAACGACAGCGCATGGGTGTGTTCGGACCGCCTTCTGGCATCTCGACGTTCCTGGCCGCTCCCACCATCTTGGCCTACGGCACCGATGAGCAGAAGCAGCGCTACCTGCCCGGAATCGCCACCGGTCGCGACGTGTGGTGCCAGTTGTTCTCCGAGCCCGAGGCAGGCAGTGACATGGCATCGCTGCAGACCCGGGCGGTGGCGGACGGCGACGAGTGGACCATCAACGGCCAGAAGGTGTGGAGCTCGGGAGCTCAGTTCGCCCGCTACGGCATCCTCATCGCCCGGACGGACCCCGATCTGGCCAAACACAAGGGCATCACCTACTTCCTGATCGACATGGACCAGCCCGGCGTCGAGGTGCGGCCGTTGCGGGAGATGACCGGCGAGGCCGCCTTCAACGAGGTCTTCTTCACCGACGCCAGGGTGCAGGACGACGACCGCCTCGGTGCGCGCGGCGAAGGTTGGCGGGTGGCCATGACCACCTTGTCCAACGAGCGCGATCCCTCCAACCCGGGGTTGGGGGGCGGGGGCGGCAGCCTTTTGGGCAAGGCGGACCTGTCCATGACGGTGGCCGAGTACCAA
>JANPEN010000050.1:0-6712 GCA_031422955.1 Acidimicrobiia bacterium | reverse complement strand
GGTCAAGATCAACACCGAGCTCATCTACCCCCCCGCCGACGCAGACCTGGCCAGCCTCCTGCGCCAATCCGAGCTCGATCCCGACAAGCGTTCCTAGCCTCGCCGCCGGGGGCGCAGCCCCCGAACAAACCCGGCCGAGCGAGCGCCAGCGACCCCGACGGAGATGGGGGAGGCGCCCCTAGGCGCCGCCGGGGGCGCAGCCCCCGAACAAATACGGAAAACCCCACCGGAGAAACACCGGGCAGCGCCATGGCTCCCACGGAGCCCGGATCCTACGTTGGAGCCATGTTCCGTTTCGCCGATCGGGTGGCCAGCACGCTCATCCACCTCTGCCTCGGCCCCTGGGTCGGGTTGGCCGGGCTGACACTGCTCAGCGTCGGTCTCTCGCTCACCGCCGCCTTCGCCGTCACCGTAGTGGGCGGGGCGTTCTTTCTGGCCCTGACGCTGTGGGCGTTCAACGGATTCGCCCGTTTCGAACGGGCCAGGGCCGGCGCGCTGCTCGGCGTGGAGGTAGCCGCCCCGGTAGTGGATCCCCGCCCCCACCGCTTTGGTTTCCTCGGGAGGCAACTCGCCGACCGATCCGCCTGGCGGGCGTTGGGCTACGGCGTCCTGCAACCGGTGGTGGCCAGCTTGGCCTTCAGCGTCACCATCGCCTTCTGGTGCGGCGGCCTGGTCGGCTCCGGCCTTCCCCTCTACATCGGGCTCCTCCCCCAAGACACCGCCCGGCTACTCATCGTCGACGTCAACACCGGCACCGAAGTGCTCCTCACCGCCGCCCTCGGGGTACTGGGCTTGGTCGCCGCGCCGTTCGTCACCCTCGCCGCCGGCCGGGTGGATCTGGCCCTGAACCAAGGATTGCTTGGCCGCAACCGGGAGGCAGAACTCCGCCAGGAGGTCGTTGCTGTCTCCGCCCGCCGTAACGCAGCGGTGGACGCGGCCGACGCCGAGCGTCGCCGCATCGAGCGTGATCTGCACGACGGGGCCCAACAACGGCTGGTTTCGCTCGGCATGACCCTCGGCCTAGCCCGGGAGAAGCTCGATCAAGATCCCGAGACGGCCAGGTCCCTTATCGAGGAAGCCCACACCGAGGCGAAGGCGGCCATGACCGAGCTTCGGGCCATCGCCAGAGGCATCCACCCCGCAGTGCTCGACGACAGGGGCCTCGATGCCGCCCTCTCTGCCCTCGCCGCCCGATCCCCGGTACCCGTGGACATAGCCGTTGCCCTCCCCGGGCGCAGGGGCATCAACATCGAAGGCTCCGCCTACTACGTGGTCGCCGAAGCCCTCACCAACATCGCCAAACACGCCCAGGCCACCCGGGCCACCGTGAACGTGTTCCTTCAAGGAGACACGGTGGTGGTCCAGATCGCCGACGACGGTAAGGGCGGAGCCACCCTGCGGGCGGACGGCGGACTGGAAGGACTTCGCCACCGAGTCGCCGCGCTGGGCGGCACCCTTGTACTCAACAGCCCTGTGGGTGGCCCTACCGAGCTGATCGTGGAGTTTCCTTGTGAATCTTGAGAACGCCAGCCAACGCACCACCAGCAAACGGGTGGTGATCGCGGAGGACTCCGTGCTGCTGCGAGCCGGCATCGCGCGCCTGCTCGACGACGCCGGAGACGTGGTCGTGGCCGCGGTGGACGACGCCTCACGGCTCCTGGCGGCGGTAGCGGAACATCAGCCTGACATCTGCGTGATCGACGTGCGCATGCCACCCACCTTCAGCGATGAAGGCATCCAGGCCGCCGTGGAGATCCGCCGCCTCCATCCCGACGTCGCCGTGCTGGTGCTCAGCCAGTACGTGGAGGAGCGTTACGCCACCGACCTGCTGGCCGACGGTCGGGCCGACGGCATCGGCTACCTGCTCAAGGACCGGGTCGCCGATGTAAGCGACTTCGTGGCGGCCCTACACCGGGTGGCCGACGGTGGCACTGCGTTCGATCCAGAGGTGGTGGCCCAACTTTTCGCCCGCAGGGCCCGCAGCCACGGGTTGGACCTACTCACAGCCCGCGAAGCCGAGGTGTTGCAGCTCATGGCTGAAGGCCGCTCCAACGGCGGCATCGCCCAGGCCCTGGTGGTATCGGGAGGCGCAGTGGAGAAACACATAAACAACATCTTTACCAAATTGGATCTGACCCAAGATGCAGGTGAGAACCGCAGGGTTCTGGCCGTTCTACGCTTTTTGAAAGGAAGCCGGTGATGCGTCGATTCCTACTCATTGTCGGGGGGTTTTTCACCCTGGCAGTGCTCGGCTACGGCTGCTACGCGCTGGTGTCGCTGATGGCCCACGAACGCACCCGCAGCGAGATCAGCTTCGCCCAGGTCGACACCGTCGACGTGGATCTCGACGCCGGAGGACTGGAGTTGTTGGCCGCTGAGGGAGCGCGCACTTATGGCGTGCGCATCGTGGATCGAGGCCTGCGCCGACCAGCCTTCCGGGAATGGATGGAGGGCACCACCCTGCACATCGAGTCCGACTGCCCGAACTTCGCCGGCTTGCACTGCGGCGTACGCTATCAGCTTGCCGTACCGGCTGGTATCTCGGTGCGAGGGGGCAGCGCCGGCGGATCGATCAGCATCACCGGTGTCAGCGGCGCTATCGACGTTTCCTCCTCCGGGGGCGGGATTTCCGCCACCGACACCACCGGCGCGCTCACCCTGGACTCCTCCGGCGGCGCCATTCGTGTGACCGACTCGGCCGGTCCGCTCGCGCTGAGCTGCTCCGGTGGCGGCATCCGGCTGGTGGGTGGCCGAAGTCAGCAGGTGGTGGCGGACGCCTCCGGGGGTGGGGTGCGCTTGGAGTTCATCGAGGCGCCAACGATGGTGGACGCTCGTTCGTCCGGCGGCGGCGTTCGAGTGCTTCTGCCGCCCGGGGACAGCATCTACGCAATAGATGCCGATTCCTCCGGTGGGGACACCCGCATCGACGTTCGCCAGGACCCCGCTTCCGCCCGCAAGCTCCATCTTCGTTCCTCCGGCGGTGGCGTCAGGGTCCAGTACGAGGACAGCCGGCCCTAGCCGCTTCGCTCGGGTCCAGCCCAAGCGCCGTTTTCACCCAAACCCCTTTTGAACAGCACTCTGGAGGTGCGCGCTCATGCTCTGCCGTCTCGCTCTCCTTTCTTTCCGCCGCCGCTGGGGTGTTCTCGGTCTGTGGATTTTCGCTCTGATCGCCATCACCACAACGTCAAGCCGGTGGTCCGGCGACTGGTGACAGTCGGCGCGGTGACCCCAGCGGCCGGAGGCAGGGGGCCAACGTCACTTGCCGAGTTCGTCGACCAAGCCCTTGGCCTTCTTCACCACCGAGTCCACCGTGTCGGCCTTGTCTGCTCCGAGCTTGGACTCGGCCAGATCCGCAGCCTTGTCGATGCCTGCCTTTATCTCGTCCTCGTGCCCATCGACCAACTTGGACAGCTTCTTCGCATCGTCAAGAAATCCCATGATCGACTCCTGCAAGTTTGGCGCCGGGCCTTTTTGGCCCTGCGGCAGGGACCAACGCTACCGCGTCGCTTCCGCTCGACTCCACAACCAGGTGCGGTGGCCCGCGTAGGGTTCCCCGCCTCAGCCGTTAGGCGGCCATCCATTGCAGGAACTGGACAGTGTCGCCATCCGCGTTGGCCCGCTCCGTCCACGTCGCCACCAGAGCCATACCGATCCGTATCTCACTCGGGTCGACATCGAGCACGTTGCCGATCACCCGGATCTCGGGGTGCTCATCCAGGCTCACCAGCACCACCGCATAGGGCACGTACTGAGCCAGGGCCCGATGCACGGGATAGTGGGCCACGGTGTAGCTGTACACCGTTCCCCTCGGCGCCATGCTGGTGTGACCGAAGCGCATCGACCCGCACTGGTGGCAGATCTCCTCGGGCGGGTGCTGCAGAGTCGCGCACACCTCACAGGTCTGCACCCGTAGCTCGCCGCCGCCGAACCACTCGCGGTTGAGCGGGCTCAGGCCCGGCAGCGTCCAGTCCTCACCGAGTACCGGGCTCACAGGGGTGTTGGTCATAGCACGCTCATCCCTTCCCGAACAGCACAGCGGAGCCGGGGGCGAACCCTGGTCCCGACACCGTCAGCGACAGCTCCGCACCGGCCACCTGGCAGGTTGATTCGCCCCGGATCTGACGAACCGCCTCCACCACGTTGCCGAAGCCGTGGATGTAGGCCTCACCGAGGTTGCCCCCTGCGGTGTTGATGGGCAGGCGGCCGTTGGGCCATTGGATGTTTCCGTTGGCCACGAAGTCGTCCAATTCCGCAGCCGCGCAGAATCCCATCTCGGCCATGGCCATGAGCACCGGCCCGCTGAAGTTCTCATAGAACTGGGCGACGGGAACATCGGCCGGCCGCACCCCGGCGCGTTGCCACAGTTGCTCGCCCACGTAACGATGGTGGGCGGTGGGAAAGCCCGGCTCGTTGAAGGCACCGGCACCGTCCCTCGCGCCAAGGCCCTGAGCCGCGGCCACAATGGCCACCGGCGCCTTGGCGCAATCCTTGGCCCGATCGGCGGCGACCACGACAATGGCCGCAGCGCCGTCATTCTCCGGACAGCAGTCGTACAGGTGGAACGGCTCGGCTATCCAGCGCGAGGCGTGGTATTCGTCCCGGGTCAACGGCTGGCCGTAGCGAATGGCCCGAGGGTTGCGTTGGGCATGGGCGTAACAGGCCAGCACTACCTCGCACAACGCCTCCTGACTGATGTTGTGCTCGTGAAGATACCGCGTGGTCTGCATGGCACAGATCTGGGCGGCCGACAACATCCCGTAGGGGCTGGTGAAGGCGGCCCGGCCCCTGGCGGTGCGGGCCTTGCCGGCCTGACCGTAACGGTGGAACTGGCCCTGCGCCAAGGCCCGGAACACCACCACACAGTCCGCGTACCCGGCCGAGATGGCCATGTCGGCCAGCGCCACCGCGGCGCCCGCGCCGTTGCCCCCACCGCCGAAGGTCTGGCCGGTGTAACGCAGGGGCCCCGTCCCCAGCGCGGCGGAGAGTCGAACCGGCTCGTTGCGATCCATGTAGGACGTGAACCCGTCCACCTCAGCCATGGTGAGCCCGGCGTCGGTCACCGCGTTGCGGATGGCGATACAGGCGAGCTGGAACTCGGTCTCGGTGGCCCCGCCACGCTTCGAATAGGTCGACTCCCCGACCCCTACGACCACGGCTTTCCCGTGCATCGGCGCTCCCCCTTTATCCGGTCGGGGGACTCTACTCCCCGGCCGCCGACGTGGCGTTGCCCGCTCTGCCTACAGCAGGGCGATGGGGTTGGCCGGGGAGCCGGTACCACCCTTCACCAGCAACGGCGCCACGGTGAAAAGAAAGCTCCACTGGTTCAGCTCGGCGCAACGAGCAGCGAGGCGGTCCAGCCGTAAGTTGTCCAGCAGGTGTACGCCCATGGCGACGATGGCGCACTGATGCACAGGCATGGGCCAGCCCTCAGGGTGGGCGCCGGGCAGCACGTCGCTGACACCGTCGCAGCCCAAAACGGCCACGCCACGTTCGTGCAACCAAGGCAGGCATTCTGCGTGCAAGCCGGCCAGGCCGCCGTTGAAGGGGTGCCACGGGCCGATCTCGGCCCGGCGGGCATCTCGCCCGGTCATCACCAACAGGATGTCGCCCTCGCCCACCTCCAGGCTGGCCGCGCTTTCGGCGGCACGCAGTTCCTCCGGCGTGATGGCCCGACCGGGTTCGAGGTAGGCCACACCGTGCAGGCGAGGCAGGTCCAACAGCACTCCCCTGCCCACAATCCCGTGCTCTGCGCACATGATGCTGCCCTTCGTCGCCCCGGTGCTCTTGACGTCTGTGGCGGGAAAACCGTTGTACATCTGCCCATCCACGAACACATGGCACAGCGCATCGATGTGCGAGGTGGCCATCCCGTGAAACGCCACCCCCACGAAATCTCCAGTGGATTGCAGGCCGAGGCCGGAGATGACGCAATCGTCCCCGGCGCGGGTCATCAGATGCAGCGCCGGGCGCGGATTCTCCACCGACGGCTCGACCGGCAGCTCCCTCGAACAGCTGACTGGGACCCCGTGGCGAACGCTGGCCAGCGCGGCCAAACGGCGCTCAGGAGTGATCAAGTTGAGCGCCCCGGCCTGATCATCGTCACCCCAGCGGCCCCAGTTCTTCACCGACTCGAAGATCTCCCGCATGCGGGCGGCACTGACTACGGGGCCGACCACCGGGCTGACAGCGGGTAGGTCGTTGGCCATCGCCGCACGGTAGCCGCTCGACGTCCGCAGCTCGATGCTTCCTTTCCGGTGCATCACGCGATGCCGAGCGCGACAAGCGGAACCGTTCGTCCAGACGCGGCAAGCCGGCAGGTCAGTGGCTCACATCGGGAACGCACCGGGGGCGAGACCGGCGGTCTCACCACCGTCGGCCACGAACTCCGCTCCGGTGGAGTAGCTCGACTCATCGCTGGCCAGGAACACCACCAGCTGGGACAACTCCTCGGGGCGGCCGACCCTGCCCATGGCCACATGGGCCTGCGCGGCGGGCATCCCTGCGGTCATCGGCGTTGCCACCATACCGGGATGCACGGAGTTGCAACGCACACCGTGGGCGCCGAGGTCGAGGGCAACGGCCTTGGTCAAGCCCCGCACGCCGAACTTTGAGGCACTGTAGCCGGCCAACGCGGCGTAACCCTTCAGCCCCGCGGTGGAGGAGATGTTGATGATCGAGGCGGGCGCGGCGGCCTTGAGCGCCTCGACCGAAG
>JANPEN010000049.1:0-1621 GCA_031422955.1 Acidimicrobiia bacterium | reverse complement strand
CTGCCCAAGCCGTACCAGAAGCCCCATCCGCCCATGTGGGTGGCGGTGTCCACCCCCGGCACAGAGATGGACGCAGCGGACCGGGGCATGGGCGCTCTGGGCGTCAATTTCTCCACCTTCAAGGCGCAGGAGGAGCGGGTGCAGGAGTACCGCCGCCGCATCGCCAACTGCACCCCGTGCGGGGCGGTGATCAACGACAAGTTGGCCT
Source organism: Acidimicrobiia bacterium (assembly GCA_031422955.1). Taxonomy (GTDB): domain Bacteria; phylum Actinomycetota; class Acidimicrobiia; order Acidimicrobiales; family CAIXPF01; genus CAIXPF01. Next base: position 1,413 of record JANPEN010000049.1, on the reverse strand, counting down.
CGGCCAATTTCTTGTTCTGCCACGAAGAATCGGCGCAGGGTATCTCCATCGGTGGTCGAATGATTGCTAACTTCCAGTATCTGGCCGGCCAGTTGGATATGGCCAAGGAAGCCTTCCCCACGAAGGGCTATCCCTCACCGGGATTGTTGGCAAGCACTCGGCGCCAGGCCTCCTCGCCCGGTGAGCCCGGCGCTCCGCCCGAGGGCATTGCTATCGGTAGCCCCGACCAGATCGTGAAAGAGCTGAAGAAGTGGGAATCGGTCGGGGTCGACCAGATCAACTTCATCCTCAACGCCAGCGAGCTCATCCCCCAGGATCAGGTGTTGGCATCGTTGCGGCTGTTCGGCCGTGAGGTCATGCCCCATTTCCCGTCGAGCGAGCAGGGAAACTGACCATGCCCCGTTTCGGAACCCTGGATCTCGACGCCGCTCTGACCGACGCCCCCGCGGTAGGCGACTTGACCGCCGCTCCCCATTGGGAGATGCCGGGGGCGACCTTGGTGCAGATCAACTGGGAGGTGGCCGACGAGGCATCCATCGCCATCACCCCGCCGGGCCTGCATCCCTCCATCCCGCCCTACCTGTCCTTCTTCGCCGGTCGCTACCCCGACAGTCCGGTTGGTGCCTTCAACCTGGTGCAGATGCGCCTGGTGGTCCGGGCCGGTATCCGTCCCCGTGGGTTTTGCTTGGGTGCGGTGTGTGACTCCGAGGAGGCCACCCAGGCGCTGCGCACCCACTGGGGATACCCAGTGGTACGGGGCGAGGCCGAGGTGTCCGTCCGCCACGACCGGGTAGAGGTGAGCGCGGCGGTGGCCGGCCGCGAGTTGGTGCGGGCCCGTGTGGTCCACCCCGAAACCATCGGCGGGTCCGACCTGATGCCATTCGACAACCTGCACCTGGTCACCCTGCCCGGCGGTGACGCAGCCATCGTGCAGATCGACCCCGAGTACGCCATCCATTCCGCGGATCGGGGCACTCCGTTGTTGGAGCTACCCGATCCTGCCGCCCTGGGCATGCGGGGCGGTATCCGCCTGGACCGAGCCATCGTCGGGTTCAGCTTCAAGGCCGACGCCGACCTGGCCCCGGTCCGTTTCGCCATGGACCCCACCAAACCCGCCGTGCAAGCCACCCGCCGCCTGGCCCCGCCCGCCCCCGCCCCGGCCTGACCCCGAACGGCGACGAATCCACCACTAGGGTGGCGACGAATCCACCACTAGGGTGGTGGCGGAATGACCATCGTGTCGTGCGCGGAGGGCTACCCGAGGCTGTGCTTGCTGCCTCGATAGAGGATCGCAGCGACTTCTTGCGTGACTATGCCCATTCACTCACGGCTAAGGACGTGCGGGACCTATCCATCACCCCGTGCCCGCTTGGTCGGGCAATGTTTCATCTAAAGTCGTGAAACGTCCGAAAC
>JANPEN010000048.1:0-43789 GCA_031422955.1 Acidimicrobiia bacterium | reverse complement strand
TGGCCAGCGGGGTGGCGCTGAACTTGGCGAAAGGGCCCGGATAGCGCACGGTACCCACATCGCCGTGGTCAACCTCGTCCCAGTAGTGGCGAAAAGCCAGTTGCTCGCTCGCCAGCACCTCAGCCGTGGTCCACACCGGGGTGATCAGCACCCGCCGGCTGAGGGCAGCGTCGAGCAACTCGGCTTTGGTCTTGGTGGCGAAGAAGTCGGTCAGGCACTGCTTGACCCTGGTGTACTCCTCGACCGGCTCCCTGCCGTCGAGCAGCATCATGGCGTAGAAGGTCCAGTCCTTGTCCCGGGTGGCCTCGTCGCAGAAGCCCTCCTCACACACCCAAGCCATCAGCCGTTCGGTGAAACGGGCGAAACCAGAGCCGAAGAGCAACGTCACGGAGGCGAACCCGTCCTTGCAGGGCCACATCAGCTGGATGTCGATGCCGCCGAGGTTGGCCCCGCCGGCGATGCGGGTGGTGGGCCTGGCGTTGAGCGGGGTAGCCAACAGCATCGACTGGGCCGACTGGCTCATCGATTGCTGGGCTGACATGTCGATGTGTTGGCCAAGACCCGAGCGGTTCTGGCGCTCGAACAGCGCGATGAGGGTGGCCCCCGCCGCCTCCGAGGCCGCGTTGTGGTAGGCCTGCGGCAGGGTGCCGCCGGCGCGTACCGGCGCCCGGTCCTTGTCACCGTTGAGGACCATGTTGCCCGCCGAGGCCTGGATGACGAGATCGGTGACGGCCCAGTTGGCCTTGGGACCGTCGCTGCCGAAGGCGGTAATAGACACGTGGATGAGAGCAGGGTTCAGCTCGGCCAGGGCCGCTATCCCTAACCCCCGCGCCTGCATACCACCCGGTTCGGCAGACTCGATGAGCACGTCGGCCCCCCGCACCAAGCCCCGTAAGCGTTCCCGATCCGCTTCTGCGTCGAGGTCGAGCACCACACTTTTCTTGCCCCGGTTGTAGGCCCAATGGGCCAAGGAACGTTCGGGATCTTCCACGTCACCGGCGAAGGGACCAAGCCGGCGGGCCGAAGATCCCCCTGGCGGTTCGATGGCAATGACCTCCGCCCCCAGTTGACCAAGGATGAAGCCGGCCAGATGGCCTCGCTCATCGGTCAGATCTAGCACCCGGTAGTCGGACAGCATGTCGTCTCCCTGCTCACGTAGCGCCAACCTAACAACTGGCTAGCGTTCGGGAGACAAGCCCACCAAGCCCAACCCGGGAGCGAAGGTGTCCGTTACCGACGGCGGCGGGCGACCAGACCGGCTGGGACGGCTCGGTGCAGCCGACGCCGTAGTTCTTGGCCGAGGTCGGGCACCAAGCTCCAAAGCTCGTGAGCCGGCGAAGGCCACTCGACACCGCGTCGCACCATAGCCGCCGGGGCGGGACGCAAGCGATGGTGAATGGCGCCGAGATTGGCCACCGCGTAACCGAGGTGGCGCCCGAAGCGGCCCCGGTCCCCCGCGAGCGCCCCCGCCGCCGCCCGGCCCAGCATAAGCGCGCAGACCAGCACATTGTTGGCCAGCGTGGGGGTCTGCGCCCCCTGGTCGGCGAAGGCTCTGGGCTGTTCCACCACGCTTCGCCCGTACCGGAAATGCTGCACGAGATGAGCGAGCAGGGTGGAGCGAGTCCGGTAGTGCACGACCGCCGCATTGGCCCACCCCAGCGTGTGACCGCGGCACTGCACCCGCCAACAGAAGCCAACGTCTTCGCCGTGACGGGCCAATCCGTCGAACCCGCCCACCTCGTCGAACACCTCACGGCGGACCCCGAGGTTGGCGGTGCAGGCGTAGGCCAAGAAGTTGGCGTGGACCGGAGCGTCGGACTCGTCCATGCCCTTGCGCCAGCGCTGCTGAGTGACGCCGTTGAGACGGGTCAGATCCAACCGGCCGCCCACCAGCGGCCAGGTCTGCAGGGCAGTGGCCTGCGCTTCGAGCCACCGCCGGCCCACCACATCGTCCGCATCACAGAACAGCAGGTGCCGGCCGCTGGCTACCGCGGCACCGATGTTGCGGGCAGCATAGGCACCAACCCCGGGAGCATTCACGATCCTGATCCGCTCATCAAGGCCAGCCCAACGACGCAGCAGCGCCCCCGTCGCGTCGTTGGACGCGTCGTCCACCATGATGATCTCGTAGGACCGGGCGGTGCGTTGATCCAGCAGGGCCCGAACCTGTTCCTCAACGGTGTTGGCCGCGTTGTGGATCGGCACGATTACCGAAACCTCGGTGACGGCCCTGCAGGCAACGTCCCCGTAGCCAACCGGCACCGGATCGCCCTGCATCGCGCCATCGATCATCGAAGGTCCTCGACGACGCACGGTCGGTTCTGCCCCCGGTGCGGGCGAACAGCCCTGCTCCTGGAGTTCCTGGGTATACCTCTGACGGCGCATCGACCATATCCTCGGGTCCCGAGCCTAGGGGATTCGCGGCGCTCAGCGTGACCAAGGGCTGTCACCCAGCGTCAATTCGAGCTGGCAGCCCGCAACCCGGCCGGACCCATCCGCTCAGCCGCGCAGGTACACCCGGAGGCCGACCAGCACGACATGGTCCTGCTCGACGGCACACCCTCGAGCCCTGGCGCCGGCCAGCACCGCCTCACGATCCACGGTGACCACGTCGATACCACCCAGGCCTTCGCCCCGGCCGTCGGTGGCCTCCACGAACCGCAAGGTGGCGTTGTCGAGGGCGATGGTGGGGTGGCCAGCGTCGTCACGGCTCAGATCGATCTCGGCCATAGCCGCCCAGCGTTGGGCCAACGCCTCCGGTTCGGGGCTTTGCAGCTCGGCGCCACAGATGGCGGACACCACATCGGTGCGTACGTAGGGTTTCCAGTTGGTGCCCGCCGGCGTCCACGGGCCATCCAAGTCCTCACCGTGCGCCATGAGCATTTGGTCCATCTCGAAGAAGGAACCCCCGGTGTCGGCGGGATGCAGCTGGATGCCGGCGTGACCTTCGTCGGGGAAGTCCAAGTCGAAAGCGATGCGGATACCCAGCTCTGCGGCCCTGGCCTTGCGGCGGGCCACATCGTCGCACTGGGTAATCACCATGTAGCCGCTGTCGCCACCCCGGCGTTGACGGTAACGGCCCCCGGCGGTGTCCTGCCTGGTGGGGGTGACCACCTCGAGGAACTGCGAGCCCACCGGCCACAGGGTGTTCTTCAACCCGAACAGCTTGACGCTGGGATCGGTGAAACAGGCTTCCAAGCCCAACACGGTGCCCAGATCCAGCGCGGCGGTGCGCAAGTCCTGAGCGACGATGGCGATCTGGCGCAGACGTAACCACATGGCCGGTAGCCTCCCACAACCACCTGGCTTCGTCCCTGCGGTTCTGCCGGGCCCGTCTACCAGCCGTTCCAGTGCACGAAACGATCGGCGGGCTTGCGGGGTGAATGTACCGTACCGTACCGTATGGACCGTCGGTACGGTACGGCGTGGTGCGGTCGTTAGAGGATCGGTTCCAGGGGATCCAAGCCAAGCAGCACCCGCCCGGCGTCCTCAATGAACTGAGGAGCGACCATGAGCTGTTGGGCCACCACGGCCACGTCACGGCGGGCCTTGCCGATGGGTGAGGCTTCTTGGTTGGCGCTGGTGCCGGCGGCCTGGTGGACCAACTCGACGGCTCGGATGGCCTCTTGGCAGGCCTGCGAACAGGCCAGTCGCACCAGCGCCCGCTGCCGGCGGCTGGCCACACCGCCGGCGCACACCGTGTCCCATTCGTCCATGACCGCATCGATCACGAAGGCCCTGGCGCTGCGGAGGGCGGCCTCGGCCAGAGCGTAGTTGAGCTGGACCCTGGGCCGCTCCCGTAACGCCCGCGACGACAGCCGGGGCTGTTTGTGTTCGGCTAGGACCACGAAGGCGTCCAGCGCCGCCCGAGCGATACCGGTGGAGACGCCCACCTTGTTGTAGGCCAACCGGGAGAAAGGGGGTAAACGATAGAGCGGACCGTCATGGTGGGGCTTGGAGCCGGCCACCTCGGTGATCATGGCGTCGGGCACGAACAGCTCTCGCACGGACACATCGTGGCTGCCCGTTCCCCGCAAACCGTTCACGTGCCAGGTGTCGAGAATCTCGTACTGCTCGCGGGGCACCAGCACCTCGATGAGGCGCAGCGGGTCGCTGCCCACCACCTTGCACTGGCCCCAGAAGAAGCTGGCATGGTGGCAGCCGGAGGCGAAGGGCCACTGCCCGCTGACCTTCCAGCCCCCCGCCACCCGCTCGGCCCGCCCTTGCGGGTTGAGCGCCCCACACATGACCAGGTCGGGATGGGCCGCGAAAAGCCCAGCGGCCATGGCCGGATCCATCAACGAGCCGCCGATGCCGACCGTTTCGATGCCGATCATCAGCACCCACCCAATGGAACCGTCGGCCTCACTGATGGTCTCGATCACCTCAATGGCGGTGATCGGATCGGTCTCCGCGCCCCCGAAACAGGCCGGAGCGGCCACCCGGTAGAGGCCCGCGTTGGCCATGGCCGCCACCATTGCTTCGGGAACATGACGCTGTTCCTGGGCGAGCGCGGCCTGCTCGCGCACCAGTGGTTGCAACGCCTTGGCCGCAACCACCAACGAATGGGGCTGGCTGCGTGGTTCCTGCTCTCCTCCTGCGCCCACAACGTTCCTGCTTTCCTCGATGCGCCCACCACGACGCCGCTCGGGTCCCGGTGGCTGACTGTAGGCGAGCCGGCCGCGCCGGGGCCCCGCGCCGGGGCAGTAGGGTCCTCGCTCGTGGCCCTGCACGTGATCGACCATCCCAACAGCCCCCTGCCGGCGCACCCGGCCTCCACGGTGCTGTTGCTGCGAGACGGGCCCGGTGGCGTCGAAGTGCTCATGATCCATCGCAGCTCCAAAACCGCCTTCGGCGGCTTGTGGGCCTTTCCCGGCGGGAGAATCGAAGCCGAGGACGTACCCGACGGTACCGGCGAGGACCCGCTGCCGGCCGCCCGCCGAGCCGCTGCCCGCGAGACGATGGAGGAGGTCGGCTTGCAGCTGGAGGAAGACTCCTTGGTATGGATCAGTCATTGGCTGCCCCCGGCCGACGCCCCCGTGCGCTTTTCCACCTGGTTCTTCGCCGCGGCGGCCCCGGCCGGGCTGGTTGCCATTGATCAAGACGAGGTCCACGACCATCGTTGGATGCGCCCCGCCGACGCCTTGGCCAGCCATCACGGCGGCGAGATCGAGCTGGTCACCCCCACCTTTGTGACCCTGGAAGGCCTAGCCGGCTGCGAGAACGTGGCCGCCGCCTTGGCTTGGGAGTCACCAGAGTTCTTCGCCACCCGCATCGCCCGCAACGCTACCGGCGCTCGGGTCTGTCTCTACGCCGGAGACGCCGGCTACGACAGCGGCGATTGCCAACAACCAGGTCCCCGACGTCGCCTAGTCATGGGCAAGCCCCAGTGGGTCTGGGAAGACACCCGATGACACGGGTCTGGGAAGACACCCGATAAGCCTGGCTCCTCAGCGGTGCACGACGGGCACGGTGTCCGAAAGCGAGGTGCGCACCGGTACCAACTCGGTGAGCACCCCGCCGGTAGTGCGGGGATGGAAGAACGCCACCGTGCGCCGATTGTCGGTACCTCGCGGTATGGCAATCTCGCTCAACCCCTGGCCCAGTAAGCGCTCGGCCTCGGCGTGCACGTCGGTGCAGGCGTAGCAGATGTGGTGAAGACCAGGACCGCGCCGCTCCAGAAAGCGGGCGGCCCCGCTGGTGGCGCCGGCCTCGGGGATGAGCACCTCCACCTGGGTCTCCCCGTTGCCCACCTGAAAGAAGTAGTTGAAGGTCTGCTCTGGCGGGAAGTAGCTGCCGTCGGGCCAGTTGGAACGGGCCTCGTCCAGGTCGAGCCCGAGGGCGTCGCCCAGCACCTGGCGGGCTTGTTCGATGGTGGCGACCACCAGCCCCACGTGATCGATGTGCACAAACCCCACGACAGCCTCCTCAAGGTCTCGATGCAACCAGCAAACGCCCCGACAGCAAGCGCCCCGACAGCATCGCGCCAATGACAGGGGTCGCGCCGGACCAGCCTGCTCAGTTGGCCGTCAGCGTGTCGATCTCGTCCTCTTCGAAGCCGAAGGAGGCAAGCACTTCACGGGTGTGTTGACCGAAACGGGCGGGGCGCAGATCCCGTTGGGGGTGCATACCGTCGAAACGCAACGGGAAGCCGGGGGCCATGAAGGTGCCCCCGTCGACATCATGGATCTCGCGCACCGCGCCCTGTTCCACGAACCAGGGATGGGTGATGGCATCGGCGGGGCTCAGCACCGGGCCGGATGGAACCCGATGGGCTTCCAGCACGGCCAGCACCTCGGCGTCAGTGGCGAAGGTGGCCATCCACGCCTCGATGATCTCGGTCAGCTCGCCTCGGTGGGTGATGCGCTCGTCGTAACCGGAAAAGCGGGCGTCGGTGGCCAGGTCGGTCCGGCCGAGGGCCGCCCACAATCCCGCGATCTGGTTGGGCATGCACAACACCACGATCCAACCCTGGGGGCCTTTGAAGGTGCCGGCCGGGGAGGTCGGTTGATAGTGGCGGCCCTGCCGGATGGCCACGTAGGCCCCCTCGCTGATGGAGGCCGCGCTAACCGCGTTCTCCTGCATGTGGAACAGCGCCTCGACCATGGAGACATCGATGTGGGCGCCGCGTCCGGTGCGTTCGCGCTGGTAGAGGGCGAAGCCAACCCCGGCAAAGGCGTGGACGCCGGCGTTGGTGTCACCCAGGCCCGCCCCCACGAAGAAAGGCGGCCCGTCGGGGTCCCCGGTCAGATGCATGAGACCGGCCATGCCCTGGGCGATGAAATCGAAACAGGACCGACCAGCATACCGACCGGTCTGTCCGAAGCCGCTGACCGAAGCCATGATGAGGCGGGGATTAATGCCGGCCAGCACGTCGTAGCCCAGGCCCCGCCGAGCCATCACCCCAGGGGTGGAGTTCTCCACCACCAGGTCGATGTCTCGCACCATGCGCTTGACCGCCGCCACCGCTTCGGGCTGGCGCAGATCCAAGCAGATGCTGCGCTTGCCCCGGTTCTGTTGCATGAACAACCCCGACACCCCGCCCCGCTTGGGGTTGATATGGCGGGTGGGGTCACCGTCGGGACCTAACTCCACCTTGATGACGTCGGCACCCAACTCAGCCAGCAGTCGAGTGCAGGACGGCCCGGCCAGATACTGGGTGAAATCCAGTACCCGGATGCCTTCCAGCATGCGTTCCGGGTTGCCGGACACAGCGGGGCTGGCGGGTAGAGCGGGGGTTGCGGGTACAGCGGGGTCAGCCCCCGGTGACGGTGTTCCTGATGGCACCAATGCTCCAGTCGTTGTTGTGGCCGAGGGTGGCGAAGCGGCGGGGTCAGCCCCCGGCAATCGGGATTCCTTCGATGTCGAGCGCGGCGCCGGCAGCCACGTGCAGGGGGGCCCGTAGGTTCTGCTTGGCCGCTTCGTGTCGCAACGTGCGCTGTTTGACCTGCATCTCCGGGCCCACCCAGGTGCGCTCGTGGCCCCACAGGCTGGGCCCTTCCAGCAGCTCGCGTACCTGCCAGCTGTCCTCGTCCACGATCAGCAACCCGCCCCAGCCCACCTCGATGGCCCAGCCCGAGGGGGTGCGCACGTAGAACGAGGTCACATGATCGTTGGAGTGACGCCCCAGCTTGGTGATGATGGGCCAGTCGCTTTCCAGCGCCGCGTCGTAAGCCCGACCCAGATCATCGAAGTCGACCACCTCGATCATGAGATGATGCAAACCGGAAAAGCCTAACTCGCCCAGGGCCAAGCAGTGGTGGCGCGGGTTGGTGTGGAAGAAGAACATACGCCCAGGTACGGTGGCGTAGTCACTGGGACGGAAGCCGAGAATATCTCGATAGAAGGTCATCGCCGGATCCAAATCGGCCATGGACCACACCACGTGACCCAGGCCCAGGTCCCCGGTACGGAACCCGCCGTGAGGCCGAGCTCCCACGAAAGCGGTGTCGGCTAGCACCGGCGCCCAGCACAGCTCCACCGGCTGGCCGGCCGGATCCGTCAGCCGTAGGAACCCGCCAACCCCTCGAGCCGCCGCCTCGGTGGGGGTGCCCAACAGGGCCGGCCGCCCCGAGCGTTGCACCAGCGCCTCGGCCTTGGCCCGATCGGGGACCTCCCAGCCGGCCACGGTGGCGCCGGCCGCGTCGGCCTCGGTCCGCAGCACCAGGATCCGCACGGCGCGCTCGTCCAACCGCAGGGCCATCCCGCCCTCCGTCGGCACCCGTTGCACACCCAAAAGATGATCGGCGAAGTTGGCCCACGCGTCGAGATCGGCGGCGTCGGCCACGAGATAAGCCAGGCCTTGGACGTCCATAGGTTGCTCCGCCTCTAGTCAGGGTGCGATCGGCCGAGGCGAAGACTACGTTGCTGGCATGGGAGCGCGCAGCGGTGAGGAGTATCGGCAGAGCTTGAAGAGGAACCAGCCAGAGGTCTGGCTGGGCGGACGCCGAGTCGAGGATGTGACCACCGAGCCCACCTTCGCCGGGCCGTTGCGCACCATCATGGAGCAATACGACTTGCAGTTGGACCCGCGCCATCGTGACATCGCCCTCACCGACGGCTACTCCTCTTCGTTCCTGGTGCCACGCAGCAAGGAGGATCTCATCCGCCGGCGCCGAAGCTACAAGCTACGCACCGACCATACCTTCGGGTTCATGGGCAGAGCGCCTGACTTCATGAACGCCATCCTCACCGACTTCTCCCTGATTTCGGCTCTTTTCGCCACCGGCGGCTCGGCGGCCTACGCCGACAACGTGGTCGCCTACTACGAACACGTCCGAGAAAGCGACCTCTTCTTGACCCACATGTTGGTCAACCCTCAGGTGGATCGCTCCCGCTCCTCGGCCCAGCAGCAGGACCCCTTTACCCACTTGGGCCGTTGCCGGCACAGCTCGGAGGGGATCATCGTGCGGGGGGCCAAGATGTTGGGCACCATGGCCCCCCTCTGCGAGGAGGTCATGGCCTGGCCCTTTGGTGGGGTGGGCCCCGGCGACGAGGCCTACGCGGTGGGTTTCGGCATCCCCACCAACTCGCCCGGGCTGCGTTTCGTGTGCCGGGAGAGCTTCGCCCCGCCCGGGCGCAGCCGCTTTGATCATCCGCTCTCGTCTCGTTTCGAGGAGATGGATTGCATCGCCATTTTCGACGACGTGCTGGTGCCGTGGGATCGAGTCTTCATCGACGGGGCCAGCTCGGCGGCGAGAGACGTGTGCAACCAACTGCGCCCCCGCGACGGCACCGTGGCCGTACAGACGGCGGCTCGGATGTTGTCCAACCTGGAGTTTTTCTGTGGGCTGGCCATGCGCCTGGCCGACGCAGTGGGCATCTCGGGGTTCTTGCACCTGCAGGAGAAGCTGGGCGAGGCGCTCATCGAGCTGGAGACCTTCCGGGCCGCCTTCTACGGCTCCGAGGCCATGGCCAAGCCCGGTCCCAACGGCGTGTGGTCGGTGTATCAGCACTATCTGGCGGCGGCCAATCTCCGGGCGCCGCGGATCTATCCCCGGCTGGTCGAGATCATCCAAACCCTGGCCGCCGGCGGCTTCTTCTACGCCCCCACCGAGGCCGATCTGGCCAGCGAGGTGTTGCGCCCCCAACTCGACAAGTACGTCAGCGGCCGTCCCGGTGTGTCCGCCCAGGAACGTATCGGGCTGTTCAAGCTGGCGTGGGACGCCACCGGGGACAGCTTCGGTTCGCGCATGATGCAATACGCCAAGTTCTACTCGGGGGACCCGGTGCGAAACTGGGCCGGTTGGTACCTGGCTTACCCGTTTAAGGAGCCCCTGTTCGACGCGGTGGACCGCGCCATGGGCACCAGCCGCACCGACGGCGGGTCCAACGCCAACGAAACCAACGGCACCTTCGACGATCTCGAACTACCGCACTCCCCCATAGACGCCACCGAGCGCATCGGAGCCAAAGGCCCGCCCCCGGGCACGTTGGCCGGCACCTACCCCGCCGAGCGCAGTTGACCGCGTCAGCCTTGGCCGCGTTGGTCGAGCTCCGCCCGTAGCTCGGGGCCGTGCTGGTCCAGGGTGGCGGGACTGCGGTAGATGCCCGCAGGCGTCTCGGTGAAGCGGATCGGGCAATTGGCCTGGATGGTGGGACGGTGGTGGCCATGCTCGACCGCCACCAGCATCTGGCGGGCGGCCACGTGGGGGTCCTGAACCCAGTCGGCGGGCCCGTAGACGGGCCCCACCGGCACTTGATCACCCAGGGCGGCCACCACTTCCGCGGTGGTGTGGGCTGCCGCCCAGCCCCCGACCGCCTCGTCGACCAGGTCACGGTGCTTGACCCGGCGACGCATGCCGGCCGTGCGCTCATCCTCGATGAGGTCGGGCCGACCCACCACATTGCACAGCCGGGCCCAGTGATGCGCCGTAGGGGCGGCGATGGCGCAATGTCCATCGAGGGTGGGATAGATGTCAAATGGAGTTATCCCGTCTACCGAGTTGCCTGAGGGCCGCTGGGACCGGCCGGTATAGCTCCATTGGGTCAGGCTCTCGCTGGACACGGAGATCATGGCGTCCACCATGGCCACGTCGAGGAACTGGCCGACCCCGCTGCGCTGGGCGTGGTGGATGGCGGCGACCATGCCCAAGGCGGCCATCAGCCCGGGCACCGTGTCCCCGATGGGCGGTCCGCAGCGCAACAGGTGCTCGCCGTCGGTGCCGGTCGAGGCGACCACCCCACCCATGGCCTGGGCGATGGGGTCGAAGGCGGGCCAGTTGGCGTAGGGGCTGGCCCCGGTGCGGGGGTCCCCGAAACCTCGCACAGCCGCATAGACCAGCTTCGGGTTGCGGGCCCGACAGGCCTCATAGCCCACACCGAGGCGGTCGAGCACCCCGGCCCGCTGGTTCTCCAACAGACCGTCGGCCGTCTCGACCAGCTGGAAGAAGGTCTCCCGATCGGCCTCGGTGGCCAGATCCAGGGCAATGGAACGCTTGTTGCGGTTGCGGGAGCCGTAGCGGGAACCGTAGAGGCGGGCCTCGTCGTCGCGGGTGTAGGGCCCCGCGAAGCGCACCATCTCCCCCGCCGGTGGTTCGATCTTGATGACGTCGGCCCCCAGGTCGGCCAGAAACATACTGCCGAAAGGCCCGGCCAGGGCGTGGGTGAGATCGAGGATCCGCATGCCCACCAGGGGCCCGGTGGGAGCGTCGGCCATGGGGGCGGCGTGCTGATGGGCGTCGAGGTGATCCGTCATTGTTGTCATCGTGCACCATGGAGCTCGACCATGTCGCGGCGTCGGGCCCGGCGAGCGGGTTCCGCGGCAAGTTCAGGTGAGCTGGTCCCATCGGCGGAGCGCCGCTACCGTAACCGCCACGACCGCGCCGCTCTCTCCCCCGTCCGCCCTCCGGTCACCTCGCTGATGACCCGCCCCGGCCGTGCGGCGGATCCCGCCCTGGCGGGGCCACGCCCCCCCCACGGCACCTTTGCCTCGCTCCACCACCCCGTCTACCGGCGCTTATGGATCGCCGGCTTCTTCGCCTTTCTGTCCACCTTCGCGCAGGTCATCGCCAGGGGTTGGCTCGCCCATCAACTGACCGGCAACAACCGTGGCCTGGGCGCGGTGACCCTGGGTTTCGGGGTGGCCAGCCTGGTGGCTACCCCCCTGGGCGGGGTGGCCGCGGATCGCTTCGCCAAACGGACCGTGTTGGTCACCTCCCAGCTCATCCTGGTCACCTCCTCGATCTGGATCGCGGTGGCGGTCGAGTTCGACTTCATCAAGTTCTGGATGCTGATGGTGGCCTCGGCCCTGCAGGCCATCGGCTTCGCCGGCACCGGCCCGGCCCGTATCGCCTTCACCGCCGAGTTGGTCGGCCCCGAGTTGTTGTCCAACGCCATCGTGTTGAGCCAGCTCTCCCTCAACGCCAATCGGGTGCTCGGCCCCTCCTTGGCCGGGGTCATGATCGGTACCCAGGCCATCGGTATCGGCGGGGTTTACGTGTTCGGGGCGCTGATCAACCTGGTAGCCCTGGTCCTGTTCGCTCGTCTGCCCAAGGGCGCGGTCTCCGGGGCCCACCGGGCCGCCCCCCTGCGCGAGCTGGCCAACGGCGCCTCCTACGCCCGCCACAACCGTCCGGTGTTGGCCCTGTTGTTGCTGTCCACCATCGTCATCATGTTCGGCTTTCCCTATGTGGCCTTCCTGCCCAGCGTGGCCGAGGACCTGTTCAACGCCGGCCCTTCTGGCTATTCGTTCCTGTCGGTGGCCAGCGCGGTGGGCGGCATCGCTGCCACCTTGGCCATCGCCCGGCGAGCCGGCGGTGTGCAGGCCTGGCGGCTGCTGTGGCTTTCCGGGGCCGGTTTCGCGCTGGCCGAGCTGGCCCTGGCCTGGAGCCCCAGCCTGCCCCTGGCCGCCCTGGCCATGGTGGGCCTGGGGGGAACCAGTGCCGCCTTCCAGTCCCTCAGCGCCTCGCTGGTACTGGCCCACTCCGAGCGGGAGTTCCACGGCCGGCTGCAGTCATTGTTGCAGCTGGGCTTTTCCGGCTTCGGGCTGGCGGCGTTGCCGCTGGGCCTGCTGGCCGACGCCATCGGCCTGCGCGACGTACTAATTGGTATGGCGGTAGTGGTGGCGGTGACCACCTTGGTCTACGAGCTGACCCGCACCCCGGTGGCGGGCATGGGCCGCGGCTGGCAAGCGGCCAGCCGGCAACCAGAAACGCCACCTCGATCGGGTCCCGGGCCCGAGGGCGGTGGGATACGGTTGCCTGGTGCCCGAAGCAACCGCTGAAAACAAGCTGATCGTGGAGTCGCTGCTGGCTGCAGCCGGCCTCCAGCCCCCGCCAGAGGAGGTGGCCCGGCTGGCTCAGCTTTACGGGCCCATCCGACGCCAGCTGGCCATGATCCACGCCGCCCCGGTGGGCGATGTGGACCGGGCCACGGTGTTTCGGGCCGGCCAGAATACTCAGCCATGAGCCAGCCCTGGACCATCGCCAGCGCCGGGGCAGCCCTGCGCTGCGGCGAGATCACCAGCGAAACCCTGGTGGGCTCCCTGCAGGAGGGAGCAGACCGTCTCGATGGCGAGCTCGGCGTCTATCTGGCCCGCTTCGACGACACCGCCCTGGCCGCAGCCAGGGCGGCGGACGCCGAGCTGGCCGCCGGTCACGATCGCGGCCCCCTGCACGGCATCCCCCTCGGCATCAAGGACATTCTGTCCACCGACGAGGGACCCACCACCTGCCAGTCTTTGGTGCTGGACCCTTCCTGGGGCGCCGCCGGCGACGGCCCGGTGCTGACCCGGTTGCGTCAGGCCGGCGCCATCGTGTTGGGCAAGTTGACCACCATGGAGTTCGCCATCGGTCGGCCCGACCGCACCAAGCCCTTCCCCCTCCCCCGCAACCCGTGGAACACCGAACGGTGGACGGGCGGTTCGTCCTCCGGCTCCGGCAACGGGGTGGCGGCCGGGCTCATGCTGGGGGCGTTGGGCACCGACACCGGAGGCAGCATCCGGGTGCCGGCGGCCTACTGCGGCATCACCGGGCACAAACCCACCCACGGGCTGGTCCCCAAGAGCGGCTGCTTTCCTTTGGGCTACACCTACGACCATCTCGGACCCATGTCCCGTTCAGCGTGGGATTGCGCGGCCATGCTCAACGTGATGGCGGGGGCCCATCCCTCCGATCGCACCTCGGTGGCAGTTGCCCCGGTGGACTACGTCGCCGCCCTCGAAACCGCGGGGCCCTCGCTGGCCGGCACCCGCATCGGGATCCTGGCCAACGACTCCATCCAGGCCCACAGCGCAGCGTGGACGTGGCAGGCCATGCAGGAGGCGCTGGCAGTGCTGCGCGGCGGCGGAGCCGAAACCACCGAGGTGGTGGCGCCCCTGTACGACGAGCTGCATGCGGCCACCTTCTTGGGCTTGCAGGCCGAGGCGTTTGCCTATCACCGCAACTGGCTCGCGGAGCGTTGGCAGGACTACGGGCGCCCAACCCGGCTCACCTTGGCCATGGGGGCACTCATTTCCGGTGGAGACCTGGTCCAATGCGAACGGGTCCGCCAGGCAGCCAGGGAACAGATCCTGGCCCTGATGGACGAGCAACGGCTGAGCGTCCTGGTCAGCCCGACCATGGGGTACGGGGCAACCGCCTATACGGGCGCCCCTCGGGAGGCCATCGCCAGCCGGGCCATGCACTGCCCGGCTTGGAACGGCACCGGCTTTCCCGCACTGGCCCTACCCATGGGCTTCGACCCCGACGGGCTGCCGCTCAGCCTGCAGATCATCGCCCGCCCCTTCGAAGACGCCACCGCCTTGCGGGTGGGCCACCTCTATCAACAAAGCACCGACTGGCACCTGCGCCAGCCGCCCCTGCACGTGTGAGCCGCCCGCCAGGCCGGCTCGACACCACCCCTATGGGGGGCCGGTAGAGATAGGGGTTGGCCCCGATCCGGTGCGGACTGGGGGAGCGTACCGTCGCAGTTGTCAGCCAATCCGGCCTGCGAACGAGCCCAGCACCAAAGGACCAGGACCATGAAAAACCAGACGATCACCGAGCTTTCCGGCCACGACATCGACTTCGATCAGACCCTCGACAGTGACTCGGTTACGGCTCTGGCCGGCGGCGTGGCCGTCAACGGCAGCGTCGAGGACTCCGCCATCAACACCGGCCTCAACACCGGCATCATGGCCGGGGACGATGTCTCCCTCGACCACTCCACCGTGGGCAACGGCAACGTGCAGTTCAACGACTCGACCGTGGGCGCCTTCGCCCAGCGGGGCAGCGCCACCAACATCGAGGGCGAGAACGTCAACATGGGCAGGGGTGACCTGATCGACGTCGACACCGACGGCGGCGACGCTCAAGTGGTCAACGGCAACGGCAACAAGACCTTCGGCGACATCGATGTCGATGCCTCCAACTCCGACGGGCCGGCCAACTTCGTGTTCGGGGACCGCAACAGCGCCAACGCCCTGGAGGACAACTCCACCAACATCGAAGACAGCTTCAACACCGACAACTCGGTCGAGGATAGCTTCAACACCAAGGTGGAAGACAGCTTCAACACCAAGGTCGAAGACAACGACACCCAGTCCACCACCCTCCAGGACAGCTTCAACACCGACATTGAAGACAACGACACCCAGCTGACCACGCTGGAGTACACCTACGAGGACAACAGCCGCTACGAGGACAACGACAGCTGGAAGGCCGAGCTGGACTTCAGCGAAGTCGACGTCGACCTGCACCACGCCGACGGCAACGACTTGGACCTCGTCGGCTGAGGTCGCAGCGCCGCCCAACCCACGAACTCCCACAACGAACAGCCCGGGGCCTCAGCTCCGGGCTGTTTCGCGTCGCTGCCTCGCGTCGGGTGGGCCGGCCGAGCCGTTGCCTCAGCCGGCCAAGCGGTAGCGCAACAGGGTCAACCCGTCTGACCCCCGGTCGAACACAGGCTCAACCGGCTGGCCGATGGACACCTGCTCGGCGGTGGTGTCGACCAAGGTGGTGGTCAACCGCACCCCTTCCTCCAACTCGACCACGGCCAACAGTTGGGGAACATCAGCTCCGAAGGCGGGATGGGTGGCTTGGCGCGCGACCGTCCAGGAATAGATGTGACCACGCCCCGAAACCTCCTCCCAGACCAGCGCATCGGAGAGACAACTTGAGCAACGCCGACGCGGGTAGTAGATCCACGCCGCGCAGTCCGAACAATGCTGCAGACACACCTTGTGGTCAGTTAGGCCATCCCAGAACGGCTTGGTGGTGGCAATGGGGTGCGGACGGGGACGACGATCAACGGGTGTCTCGGTCTCGGTCTCGGTCTCGGTCTCGGTCTCGGTCTCGGTCATGGTCCTCAGCCTCCCTGAAGGATGAGGGCGGTCTGTTCGGACATGATGCCTCCCGTGCCCGAGCAGTATGCGGTATCGCAGCCCGCCACCTGATGGTCCCCGGCGTCGCCTCGCAGCTGGCGCACCGCCTCCGTCACCTGGGTGAACCCCCCGGCCAGGCCGGTTTGGCCGAAGCCGAGCTGGCCGCCGTGGGTGTTCACCGGAAAATCCCCGGCGTAGGTAAGATTGTGGTCCGCCACGAAGGCCATCCCTTCCCCTTTAGCGCAGAAACCGGAGTCCTCGATGCTCAACAGCACGGTGATGCTGTAGCAGTCGTAAAGCTCGGCCACATCAACCCCGGCCCTGCCGATACCCGCCATGGAAAAGGCCTGCTCGGCCGCCGGCCCGATGGGGGTGTGTAAGAGATCCGGCGAGTAGGTCGGGGTCTTATGCATCAGATGCTCGCCGAACCCGGTGACGAACGCGGGGCGATGGCGGCTGCGGGCGGCCACCTCCTTGGAAGCCACCACCACCGCAGCACCGCCGGCGCAGGGCATGACGATCTCCAGCACATGCAACGGATCCGCCACCATCTTGGAGGCCAGCACGTCCTCAATGGTGATGGGCTGACCGAAGAACACCGCGTCGGGGTTGGCGCAGGCGTTGGTGCGTTGATCCACCACGATCTTGGCGGTGGCTCTCTGGTCGTAGCCGTACTCGGCCGCATAACGGTTGGCAATCATGGCGTAACCGCAATTCTGGGCCAGGTTGCCGAAGGGAATGTCGAACTCGGCCTGGGGCGAGCCCATGATGTTGGACGATGCCCCGAACGGGGACCATGCCCTGGGCTGGTCGGGCGGCAGGCTGGGGGTGGGACGGGCCGGGGTGGCGCACACCACCACATCGCACAGCCCCAGCTCGATGGCAGCCGCCGCCCGCCATACCATACCGATTGGTGTTGCGCCGCCCAGGTCCACCCGCTCAGCGAAGTTGACCCGCCAACCCAAGTACTCCGCCACCGTGCAGGGCACGAACATGTCCGATTCCCGCACGTTGGCACAGACCAAGCCGTTCACGTCTGACGAGCGCAACCCGGCGTCGGCCAAGGCGGCGGCCGCGAGGTCCGCCCATTGCTCGAGCATGAAGATGCGTTCACCCCGATAGTGGCGCTCTGGTCGGTATTCAGCCACGCCGACGATGGCGGCGTCTCCTCGAAGTCCCATAAGCCGGACCCTAACCCGTTTGAACGAAAGGTCCTGGGGTATGGGGTGCAACAAGCGCACGGCCCCCCGGCGCTGCGAGCTGAGAGCGCAGGGAAACCTTGCGCCCAGAGAACAAGGAGCCTATTCCCATGAACTCCACCGTCTTGTGGATTATTGCCGCCGTCATCGCGGTGGTCGGCATCGTGCAGCTGCTGCAGGGTCAGATCCTGTTCGGCGTGATCTTGCTCGTCGTGGCTTGCTTGGTCGGCCCCGGCGGCTACAGCGTGTTCCATTCCCGCAGCCGCAGCCGGGCCTGATCCCACTAGGCAGCATCGCCGGCGCCACGGGCCGGCCCGGTAGCATCCCACGCGTATGGCGTCAGGCATCGTCGACCGACTCGACCGCTTCCAGCGCCAACATCGAGGGACGAGCTTTCCTCTCGCGGTGGTGTACAAGTTCTTTGATGATCAGGGCACCTTTCTGGCTGCCCTGATCACGTACTACGGGTTCCTTTCGCTCTTCCCGCTGTTGCTTTTGCTGGCGTCCATCTTGGGTTTCGTGCTCGAAGCTGACAGCGGCCTCAAACAGCAGATCCTCGATTCCGCCGTCAGCCAGCTCCCGGTGCTGCGCGGCCAGTTAGCCACCCCCTCCGGGCTGCCCGGTAGCGGGTTGGGCGTGTTCGTAGGCTTGGCAGTGGCCGTCTACGGCGCCTTGGGAGTGGGACAAGCCCTCCAGAACGCCATGAACGTGATGTGGACCGTGCCCCGCCACTGCCGGCCCAACCCAATCAGGGCCCGCTTGCGGGGGCTGTTGTTGTTGGGAACGGGCGGTATAACCGTGATGGGCACCACCGTTTTGGGCTGGATGGGCCGCATTCTCGGCGCCTACGGAGCCGACTTGAACCGGGGCCTCTCGCTCTTGGCGGTGCTAGCCGCCATCGGCCTCAACACGGCCATCTTCGCCCTGGTCTTCCGTATCGCCACCGCCCAACGCCTGACCCAGGGTCAAGTCTGGCCCGGGGCTTTCGTGGCCGCAGTGCTTTGGCAGTTGCTGCAACTTTTCGCGGCCGCCTACGTTGCTCGGGCGAAGGGAGCAGGAACCACCTATGACGTTTTCGTGGTGGTGCTCGGCCTGTTGGGGTGGATCTTTCTGGCCTCGTTGGTGGTGGTGCTGTCGGTGGAAATTAACGTGGTGCGCGCCCGCCAGCTCTACCCCAGGGCCCTGCTTACCCCCTTCACCGACAACGTTGAGCTGACCCTGGCCGACCGTAGAGCCTACGGCGACGCCGCCATGGCCCAACGAGCCAAAAGCTTCCAGTCGGTGGAGGTTTCCTTCGACCCCGCCGTCGAAACCTCGGCCAGCCGCGAGGCACCCGGAGCAGTGACCCCGGTCTGAAACAGACTCGTCGTTTCGCCGGCCTCGGGGCCGGGTAGCTCCAAGGCAGCGTCATCGGCCCCGCCCCAACCCACGGACCGCCGCTGTCCCAGACACCAAGGAGCGCTTCCATGACCACGCCCGATCGCATCCGCTTGCTCGATCGCATCCGCTCGCTTTTCTCCACCCAGCCCAAGGTGGGCCAGCCCGGAACCGGCACCCTTATGGAGCGAGGCGAGGGTGAGATGAACGGCCCCATCGATGAGACCCGCGACGCTGCCCACCGTCATGACCTGGGGGCACCCAACCACACCATCACCGACCATGTGCGCCCGCCTATGAACTGAAGGCAGACACGGCACCTACCCTGCGTACCTGCACACGTATGTTCGCGGCCACCCGGGGCTCGGGGTAGGGTGCGTCCATGCGTGACTTCGCCCTCGCTCCCGAACTCGAGGAGCTTCGAGCTGCGGCCGAGCGCCTGGCCCGATCACAGCTCGAACCGAACGTGCGCGACGCCGAAGCCGCCGGCCGCTGGCCGGACTCCGTGCTGGCCGTGCTCGATGGCTTCCCGCTGGGCGGGCTCGACGTTGACGAGGAACTCGGCGGGGTCGGTGCCGGCTGCCTGGCCAAAGTGGTGGTGCTGGAGACCTTGGCCATGGCCGACGCCAGCGGTCTGGCCGCCGCCGATCGTCCCGGGCCCAGCGCTGGGGCCGTCTCGGCCTGTCCCGACCGGGCACTTGCCCGCCAGATCATGGACAGCTGTCGGGACGGCGCCGCCCAATGCGCTTTCACCGTGGTTGATGTCGAGAACGGCTCCAGTTCCCGCAACGGCGCCAAGGGCATCGACTGGGCGCCGGGATGGCCCGCCCTCCGTTGGATCTGGGTCAGCGAGGGCAACATCCTTCGCCTGCTCGAGGTCACCGGCTCGCCCGAGCCGCTCACCGTGTTGGCCTTTCAGGCCTCCGGCGCGGTGTCCGTTGCCTTCGACGCCACCGTGGTTCGTGGTTCGTGGGAGCTGAGCCCTCGTGCGGCCCTGGCCGTGCGGGGAAGGGCCAGGCTGTGGGGAGCTGCCGTGGCGGTGGGCATCGCCCAAGCCGCCCTTATGGAGACCATCGAGTACACCACCGAGCGGATCGTGTTCGGCAAGCCGGTGGCGCACCATCAGGGCAACGCCTTCGATCTGGCCGCCGCCGCCGCTCGCATCCACGGCGCCCGCCTGGTGGTTCGTGACGCCGCCGCCGCTTTCGATCGGGGCGAACCCGACGCCGGCTTCTGGGCCACCCAGGCCTGGTTGGAAACCATGGAAGCCGCCTTCAACGCCACCAACGTGGGCATCCAACTGTTGGGCGGGCACGGCTTCATCGTGGACCATCTAGCCGAAAAGCGCTTTCGCGAGGCCCGTATGTTGGCCATGACCGTCGGCGCCCGTGACGCGGCCGACTTCGACGTGGCTGCCCACGTGCTGGACGTACCCGATTCCCTTCTGGCCAGCTTGGAGCGCTCATGATCGAGCTCGACGCCCGCACCTGCGAGATGCTCGAGGAGGTGCGCGAGCTGGGCCGGGTCCACATCCGCCCGATGGGCCTCGAAGCCGATCGCCGCGCCCTGGCACCGCCGGTGGATCATCCCTTCTACTTGATCTGCACCCGCAAGGGCGGATTGGTCAGCCGCATGATCGGCGCCGAGGAAGGTCCCACCGCACTGGACTGGAAGCCGGTGCGGAACTTCCTGCTCGGCGAAGAAACCGCCTACTGGGACCGCGGGGTGGCTTTGTCCCTTCCCGGGCCTGGCCTGGGTGGACCAGCCCTTCGTAGCACGGCCACCCCCGAACAGCGCCAGCGTTTCCTGGAGATCTTCAACGATCACTCCAAGGCCCGTTGGGGGGCCATGGCCATGACCGAGCCGGGCGCCGGCAGCGACGTGGCCCGCATCGCGACGCGGGCCCGCAAGGTGAAGGGCCCGGGCGGCAGCGACGAGTGGATTTTGAATGGGCAGAAGATGTTCTGCTCCAACTCGGCCAGGGCCGATTGGGTCATCGTGTGGGCCACCTTGGATCCCGAGCTGGGCCGTGAGGGGCATCGGGCCTTCGTGGTGGAACGGGGCACCCCCGGCTTCGAGATCTTGAAGGTCGAGCACAAGATGGGCTCGCGTGGCTACGAAACGGCCAGCTTTGCCTTAGACGATGTTCGCCTACCGGCGGACAACCTGCTGGGCGGCGAGGCGTTCTACCAATCCCGCAAGGGTTTCAAGGCCTCCATGGCCACCTTCAACATGACCCGGCCCCTCCACACCGCCCACGGAGTGGGCATGGGCCGCGCCGCTCACGACTTCGCCCTGGACTTCGTGCGCAGCGACTATCCGGCCCAAGGCCAGCGTCGGCAGCGGGCCTTGGAGCGTTTGGCCCGCATCCGTCGAGGCCTGCATACCGCCCGGTTGATGTACCTCAACGCGGTCTGGCTGGCCAAAAACGGTGAATCCAACGCCCTGGAAGCCAGCTACGCCAAGCTCTATTCGCCCCCGGTGATCCTGGAGGCTGTCGTGGCCGCGCTGGACATTTTGGGTGAGGCGGGGGTGCGCAACGACCTGATGTTGGAGAAGCTCTATCGAGACGTGAAGATCCTCGACATCGGCGAGGGCACTCAGCAAGTGCAACGGGTCGTGGTCGCCCGGCAACTCTTCAACTTCCCCCGAGATAACTAAAGCTAGCGCGCTAGGCGCCGGTGAAGTTGGGGTTGCGATGCTCCAGACGGGCCCGCACCCCTTCTTTGGCGTCGGCGCTCTTGAGGGCGGTGCGAACCATCGCCTCGGTGTCGGCGTGTTCGACGCTGTCACGGAAGGCCAGTTGCCGGTTGATGGTGGCCTTCATGGCCTGCAGGCTCAGCGGGGCGTTGGCCACTAACCGATCGATGATGGCGGCCGCTGCGGCCTGCAACTCTTCTGGTGGAACGCAGCGGGCGATGAGGCCGAGCTCGGCCAGGCGGGTGGCCGGCAGCGCGTCGCCCAGCAGCAGGATCTCCCTGGTGAGCACCGGGCCGCCCACCTCCATCAGCTTCTTGGTTAAGAACCACGAGGGAGCCAGGCCGATCTGAGCCAGCGACATGCCGAAGCGGGCCTCCTCGGAGGCGACCACAAAGTCGCTGTGCAGGGCCAGTTCGTTGCCGCCGGCGATGGCAGGGCCTTGTACCACTGCCACCACCGGCAATGGCCAGGTCTGCACTCGATGAAACAGGGTTTCCACGTTCTGGTCCTTGCCCAGGCCACCCCGTAGGTCCAGCCCCGAGCAGAACACCCTGCCCTCGGCCCGGATGACCGCCACCCGCTCGGCCGGGCCAGGACCGGGGTCGGGATCGAAGGCTTCCTCCAGGGCGACCAACATCTCCGCGTCCAGCGCGTTGCTTTTCTCGGGACGGGTGAGGGTGACCGTACGAACGGCGCCGACTATCTCGACACGAACCTTGTCGCTCATTGGGCTCACCCTAGTCAGCCCCTGGGCCGCTCAGTAGGGGGTGCCGTCAGCCTGGAGATAATCCAGCGACCAGTGGCCCTGCTCCTGCAGGGCGGCCAGCTCGGCATCGTCGAACCCGGCCACCCGGCGGAACACGTCTTCGTTGTCGACCCCGAGGCGGCTGGTGGGCCCCCACACCAGAGGCGGGCCATCCCAGCGCCACAGGTGACCGGGGAAATCGACCAGGGGAACGTCGGCAGAGCCGTTGGGCCGGAAGAAGGACCGGGCCCGCAGGTGCGGATCGGCCAAGCAGTGCTCCTCGCTGAGTACCGGGGCAGCGATCACCCCCTCGGCCTGAAGGCGATGGAAGACCTCACCGGCGGTCATGGTCCCCGTCCAGGCGGCCAGCTGGGCGTCGATGTGGTCGTGGTCGACGCGCCGGCCAGCCGCCTCGGCCAGGGCCGGTTCTGCTGCCCAGGCGGGATCGCCCATGGCCCGGCCCAGGCTTCGCCAGGCCTGGTCGCTGTCCACGCAGACCACCACCCAGGCATCCTCGCCCAGGCAGGGATAGCAACCCTGGGGGGCATGGACCAGATGGCGGTTCCCGATGGGCTGGCGGTCCACACCGCTGCGGGCCGCGTCGACCAGGTACTCCCCCACGTGCTGCAGCACGTATTCGACCTGGGGGATCTCGACCAGCTCACCCACCCCGGTGCTGTCTCGGCGGCGCAAGGCAGCCAAGGTGGCCACCGCGGCGGCCAACCCGGCCGAGGGATCCATCGGAAAGACGGGGTTGTTGAGCCCGTAGTCCCCGTCTCGGTAGCCCCACAGGGCGGCCGACCCGGCCAGGGACTCGAAATGGAACCCGAAACCGAGATAGTTGCGGTACGGACCCCAGCTGCCCATGGGCGGCATGCGCACCAGCACCGCCGCAGGGTTGCGGGCCGAAAGTACCTCCCAACCCAGATCCAGCTTGTCGAGCACGTCCACCGAGTTGTTCTCAATGATCACGTCAACCTGGTCGACCAAACGTAGGAAGGCTTCCCTACCGGTGGCCTTGCGCAGATCCAAGGTGACTGACAGCTTGGAGCGGGCGTGGGCCAGGAACTGACCGGCCCGGTTCCAGGGCCGTTCGCCCGGGTCGTGGTCGCAATAAGCGCCGGTCAAAGGACCCAGCCCGTCCAGGGCCTCTGGCGCAGGGCGGGGAACGTTGCCCCTGGTGACCGTAGGAAACAGCCAGGGGTTGTCGACTCGGATGACCTCCGCCCCCAGGTCGGCCAACAACATGGTGGCGTAGGGCCCTGACCACACCACGGTCAGATCCAACACCCGTATCCCGGTCAGGGGCAGCGCGTCGGGGTCGGCGGTCGCGCCCGGGACCGTGGCGGCCGACGGGTTTGGCCGGGCCGACGGGGCGAGCCGAGCCACGTGGACCGAACCCGGGGGTCCGGGTGCGGCGAAGCCGCGATGGTCAGCCAGCTCGGCCAGGATCTCCGCCCGGTGCTCATCGAGTAGGGGCGGCCGGCGACGCAAGGCCCACCCGTTGTCCATGCGCCAGCCCGGACCCGGCGTGCGGTAGCAGCCAGCGACCGGATGATCGACGTCGGCGAAAAATCCCCTGGCGTTGAAATGGGCATCCACCAACAGATCGGTGGGCCGGTTGAGGGCGGTGACCGGCCAGCGGGCGGCCTGGGCTTCGACCATGGCTTCGGTCTTGGTCCGGGTGGAAAGCCAGTTGTAGATGACGGCATCGAGATGGCCCCCGGTCTCGGGATCCGTCATCCAAGCCGGGGTGGCGAAACGGGCCCGCAGCTCGTCATCGTCGAGCACATCGAGCAGCTTGGGGATCCAGTTGGCCACCACGATGATGGCCGCGTAACCATCGGTGGCCGGGTAGTAGCCGAAGGGCAACACCGCCTGGCCGTAGGCGGGCGGGCGGGTCACGTTGCGACCCGTCCACTGGTGCCACAGCAGGTAGTTGATCCGCCGGTCGATGGAACCGACCTGGGTTTCCAGGTTGGACACGTCGATAGCTGCACCCACCCCGCTGGCCTCGGCCCGGCGCAGTGCCCCCAGCACCGCCACCGCCCCCACTGCCCCGCACTGGTACTGCAGCAGGTTGCCGGCCAGCTTGAGCGGTTCCCGCTCGATGACGCCGGTGGCCTGCATCGGCCCGCCGAGGGCGTACAAGGCAATGTCCTCAGCCCGGTAGCTGGCGTAGGGGCCGTCCTGGCCGAAGGGGGTGAGGGAGGCCACCACCAGCTTCGGGTTGGCCGCCCGCCACCGGGCCACCAAGGCCCGGCTGGCCGCGCCGGCCGCGCCGGATTCGATGATCACGTCGGCCCGGGCGGCCAGCCCCGCCACCAGCTCGCTGTTGGGCTCGGCCACGATCGAACGCTTGTTGGTGTTGAGGTGCAGGAACAGCCCGGACTGCTCGGGGTCCGCCACATCGCGGACAAAGGGGCCGTTGTGGCGAGCCGGGTCGCCGCCGGGGGGTTCGATCTTGATGACGTCGGCGCCATAATCGCCCAACAGCTTGCCTACATACGGTCCGGCCACCCCGGTGGCCACTTCCACCACCCGGACACCGTCGAACGGCGTCAACCCCTGCGGCTGAAAAACTTCCCGTTGTCCGGTGGTCACAGGCGCCACCGTAGTGCGCAGTGTCGGGGTCCAAGACAGGCTTCAGAGACCGCTTGCGGTCCCAAATCCACGCCGAGCGGACAAGGTTCGGCGGCCATCTCGCGGTTGTGCCGCCCAAGCCGGGACCGGACCATCCCTCAGCGCTGACGATCCGGCCGTGGAGGCTGCGGTAACGTCAGGCCAGCAGCGCCCTACCGGGAGGAGAGCGAACTCATGCCCACAGCTGTTGGCACCATTCCCGTGATCGACGTGGCCGCCTTCCTGGCCGGTCGCCCCGGTGCGCTCGCCGCCACCGCCAGGCAGTTGGGCCAGGCACTGGAGCAAGTCGGTTTCTTCCAGATCGTGAACCACGGTGTGGAGTGGGACCAGGTGGAAGGGATCTACGCCGCCGCCGCCGCATACCACGCATTGCCCTTGGACCAGAAGCTTCCTCAGCAAATGAGCGCCAAATCCATGGGCTACAGCCCCTGGCAGGGCCAGGTGCGCGGGGCCAAGCCATCGCTCAACGCGGCGTATTTTTTGGCCAGGCCGACCTCAAGCCGTAACCAGTGGCCCGGCGAGGCCGACCTGGCCGGATTCCGGGCCACCGTCAGCGCCTACTACGAGATCATGGACCGGCTGTGTGGTCGGCTCTTGGAGGTGTACTCGGTGGCCGCGGGCATGCCCGCCGATCACTTCGGCCGCTACTTCCAGCCCTCCTTGGCCACTCTGCGCCTGTCCCACTATCCATCGGTGGCCGCCGAGGTGGATCAGTGGGGTATCGATCCGCACTCCGACGCGGGGTTCATGACCCTGCTGCCCGCCAACCCGGTGGCCGGGCTGTGGATCCGCCCGCCGGGAGCAGAGTGGTTCGAGCCGGCCCAAGAGCGGGAATCCTTCGTGGTCAACAGCGGGGATATGTTGCGCCGTTGGACCAACCACCGCTTCCTGTCCACCACCCATCGGGTGTTGAACGTGTCAGGTCAGGATCGCTACGCCATTCCCTTTTTCTTCGATCCGCGGGTGGACAGCGTCATCGAATGCCTGCCCAGTTGCTGTGACGAGGCCAACCCGGCCCGCCATCCACCCATCACCTACCGCGACTATCTGGTCCCGTTCATGCAACGCAGCTACGTGGCTGTCCTGGGCACGGCCAACCCCGACGCTTAGCGTGGTTGGCGTGGGCGCAAGGGGCCACCCTGTCCGGCGAAGCAACCCACATCCACCACGGTGCCGGAGATGACCTCGGCATCGTTGGACAACAGGAACGCCACCGCCTTGGCCACATCGTCCCCGGTGGCGGGCCGGCCAGCGGCGGTGCCGGGGGCCCCTGCGGCGGCTTTGGCGACGTCGCCGCCCATGCGGCCCACGCTCATCCCCGTGATGATGCCCCCTCCCCCCGGGATGACCAGGTTGACCCGAACCCGCTGGGCGAAATGGTCATAGGCCATGGCCATAGTGAGCCCGAACAGCGCCCCCTTGGTGGCGCTGTACACGGCCATATTGTGTTTGCCCCACCCCGCACCGGACCCAATGTTCACAATGGCCCCTCCGCCTTGGGCGATGAAATGGGGCAGCACCGCCCGGCTGGTCAGGTACGGGCCCCGCAGGTTCACCGCCACGATCCGATCGAAGTCGGCCTCGCTGGTGTCCAACACGGTGCCCAGTGGGCCGATGGCCGCGTTGTTGACCAGACCGTCCACCCGACCAAAGACCTGCAGGACATGGCCCAGCACCCGTTGCACATCCTCCGCCTGCGCGACGTCGGCCTCGAGCACCTCCACCGCCAGCGCCCGGCTTCTGGCCTCGCCGCGTAGTTCCTCGATGGAGTGGCCCGCAGTCGAGGATAGCTGGCGTTCCTCCAGACCGAAGGCCACCACCCGATGACCTCGTTCGGCCAACCCGAGGGTGATCTGACGTCCGATCCCGAAGGTGCCTCCGGTGACGATGGTGACAGGTCCATCGGAACTCGCCGCCTTCGCCTGGCCCCTGGCCCGTCTCAACATGAGCGCCACGGTATCGCCACCCGGGCGTGCTGTTCGGTCGGCGGGCAAGCCGGCCGGATGCAAGACTGCGCGGAAGCGAAAGGTCTCCCGATGAGCAACGATGTGATAACCACCGCGGTGAGTTCCCTCAGCACCGAAATCCCCGGCCGCACCCTCAACACGGCCCGCCACAACCACTTCGTGATCGACTCCCCCAACGGGCCGGGGGAGGCGCTCAGCACCGGCGAGGCATTCCTGGCCGGCATCGCCGCCTGCGGGGTGACCCTGGTGCAGGCCGCCGCCAAGGCCGAGAGTGTGGCCCTGGAGCGCTTGGGGGTGGACATCTCCAGCGCCCGGTTGGCCTCCAACCCCTTCGACTTCGACCATGTCGATGTGCATTTCACCTACCGCGGCCCCAGCCAAGCCGACGCCGAGCGGCTCACCGCCATCTGGAAGGCTCGTTGACCGCTTTACCGAGCGGTCGCGGTCGCGACCACGGTGAACGTCACCTTCGAGATTTCCTCCGCCACCGGCTGAACCAACCGACTCCTCCCCCCGTGGCGCGCGAGACTGGAGCCGAGACGGCCGTACCACGCTCACGCCCTGGGAGATTCCGGTGACCTACGCCAATGACTTGACCATCCTCGACGCCGACAGCCATCTGATGGAGCCGTTGGACTGGCTGGC
Source organism: Acidimicrobiia bacterium (assembly GCA_031422955.1). Taxonomy (GTDB): domain Bacteria; phylum Actinomycetota; class Acidimicrobiia; order Acidimicrobiales; family CAIXPF01; genus CAIXPF01. The sequence goes on along the minus strand of JANPEN010000048.1, from coordinate 16,711 downwards.
CGGCTACGCCGAGCCCGGGGTCGCCCAGCGGTTACGCCAGCTGGACCTGTCCGCGGCCGGGGGCCAGGCCGACCACGAGCTGGTGCAGCGATGTTGGGATCGCCGGTCCGACCCGGCCGAGACCGCCCGTCTGGCCGCGGACGTGGTGGGCGGACCCAAGGGCTACTTCGCCTTCGGTTCCATGGACGCCGCCGAACGGGGTCAGGCGTTGAACCAGCTCGGCTTCCAGGGCCAGCTGGTGTTCTCCACCTTCGCCCCCAGCCAGTTCAACACCAGCACCGACTGGGACTTGCTCTACGGCGGTGCCGCCGCCCACAACCGGGGCATGGCCGAGTTCTGCTCGGCCGACGAGCGTTTACTGGCGGTGGGCTACCTCCCCTTGGTGGACCCCGTGCGGGCCATCGCATGCCTGAACGAAGCGCTCGAGCTGGGCGTAGCCGCGCTGTGGGTACCTCATGAGGTACCCCGCACCACGAGCCCAACCCACCCGGACTACGACGGGGTGTGGGCTCGCCTGGCCGAAGCCGGGGTGCCTATGGTCTTGCACCTGGGCGGCAACGGCGGCAACCAGATGGCCCCGACCTATCACAACAATGGTCGCGACCCCGGCAAGGACTTCATCGGCGGCGGCGAGAACCTGCGCTCCAAAGACTTCCTCAACCTGTTCCACGACGCGGAGAACCTGCTGGCCTGCATGGTTCTCGACGGCACCTTCGAGCAGTTCAGCGGGTTGCGCTGCGGGGTCATCGAACTCGGGGCGGGCTGGGTGCCGAACCTGTTGCGTTCCTTGGATCTGGCGGCCAAGGCCTTCGGGCGCCACGAACCGCAGCTGGCCAAGCTCGCCTTGGACCCCTCCGACTACATCCGTCGGCAGGTCCGCTTCACGCCGTGGCATTTCGAGGACATCGGCTGGCTTATCGAGCAGAGCGGCCCGGAACTGTTCCTGTTCTCGTCGGACTGGCCCCACCCCGAAGGTGGTCGGGACCCCTTGTCCGAGTTCAACGCCTCCCTCGACGCCGCCGCCATCGCCCCGCCCGCCCGCCGACGCTTTTATCACGACAACATGGCGGACCTGGTCCGACGCTAACGCCGCCGGCGTGGGCCGGCGGGAACCGGGCCCGCCTAGCGAGCAGGCGGGCCCTCAGCCGCCGCTGAGGGTTTCCAGGAAATGGACCTCGGCGCCGGCGGGCAGCGGCTCGTACATGGCATCAGCGATGATCTCGCCGTCGATGGCGACACTGGTCCCCGAGCTCAGCTTGCCGCCGAGGCCCGGGAACCGAGTGTCCAATGCTGTGATCAACTGGCGAACCGTGGACGCCTCAACGTCGAGATCCGCCACACCACCGGTGAAGCTACGCAGCCCCGCCGAGAAGTGGACCTTGGCCATTATTTCCGCGGTCGCTTCGTCAGCTGTCGCTGTTGAGGATGGCGTCGAGGATGCGGATGGGAGAAAGGGGTAGGTCGGTGAGGCGCCGATCGGTGGCCTGGGCCACCGCGTTGGCCACTGCGGCCAACGGCGGCACGATGCCGACCTCGCCCACCCCACGCACCCCGTAGGGATGGCCGGGGTTGGGGACCTCGACCACCACCGTGTCGATCATGGGCAGATCCGAAGCCACCGGGATGCGGTAGTCCAAGAAGCTGGGGTTCTCCATCACGCCGTTGGCGTTGTGGATGTACTCCTCGTTGAGGGCCCAGCCGATGCCTTGGACCACGCCTCCCTGGAGCTGACCCTCGACGTAGCTGGGGTGAATGGCCCTGCCCGCGTCCTGGGCGGTGGTGTAGCGCAAAATGGTGACCACCCCGGTCTCGGGGTCGACCTCGAGGTCGCACACCTGGGTGGAGAAGGCGGAGCCCACGCCGCGGGCGTTGAGGGCAGCGCTGGCGGAGATGGGGCCGCCGGTACGAGCCCAGCCCTTGGCCAGGGCGGCCAGCGAAAGCGGCGGCTGGGAGCCGTCCACCTGCTGGGCCTGGCCGTCGACCCATTCGACCTGGTCGAGGGCAACATCCCACTGCTTGGCGGCCCTGGCCCGCAGATCGGCCACGATCTTGCGACAGGCGTCGACCACCGCTGCTCCGGTGGCCAGGGTGGTCCGGCTGCCGCCGGTGACGTCGTTGAAGCCGACCGTTTCAGTGTCCGCCACCACCGGTTGGATCTTGGCCACGTCGATTCCGAGTTCCTCCGCGGCCATGAGGGCCATAGAGGCCCGGCTACCACCGATGTCGGGCGAGCCGACCACCACGATGGCGGTCCCGTCCTCGTTGATGTGCACAGTGGCAGAGGAGTTCATGCCGGCGTTGAACCAGAACCCACTGGCCACCCCCCGGCCCTGGTTGGGGCCGAGCGGAATCTGGTAGTTGGGGTGGTTCTTGATGGCGTTGAGGGTTTCGATGAATCCGATGACGGGGAACTTGGGCCCGTAGGTGGCCTGGGAGCCCTCCTCAACCGCGTTGCGCAGACGGATCTCGATGGGATCGATGTCCAGCTTGCGGGCGATCTCATCGAGCACGCTCTCCACCCCGAAGGCGGCGATGGGGGCGCCGGGGGCCCGGTAGGCGGCCACCTTGGGCTTGTTGACCACCACGTCGAAGCCCTCGATGAGGAAGTTGGTGATCTTGTAGGCGGCCAGGGCGGTCATGCAGGCGGCCCCTACCGGAGAGCCGGCGAAGGCACCGGCCTCGAAGGCCATCCACACCTGGCCTGCGGTGATGGTGCCGTCTTTCTTGGCCCCCAGCTTGACCCTTACCCGGGCGCCTGGAGCAGGACCGGTGGCCCGGAAGACCTCGTCGCGGCTCATGACCAGCTTGACCGGGCGGCCCGCCTTCTGGGAAAGAGCTACCGCCAACGGCTCGAGGTAGATGGTGGTCTTGCCGCCGAAACCGCCGCCGATCTCAGCAGGGATGACCTTGAGCTGGGAGGGCTCCCAGCCCAGCACCTTGGCGGACATGGTGCGCATGGCGAAATGGCCCTGCGAGGAACACCACACCGTCGAGCGCCCGTTGGGGGTGGTATCCGCCACCGCCGCGTGGGGTTCGATGTAGCCCTGGTGGACGGGCTTGGTGGTGAACTCACGTTCGATGATGATGTCGGCCTCGGCGAAGCCGAGATCCAAGTCGCCGCCCTGGAACACCGTGCGGCTGGCCGTGTTGGACGGCTCGGTGGGCGCAGGATCCACGCCCTTGGTCATCATCGTGGGATGCAGCAGCGACGCCCCTGGGGCCATGGCCTGGTCGACGTTGAGCACGTGGGGTAGCGCCTCGTAGGTGACCACGATGGCCTCGGCGGCCGCCTTGGCCAACTCGCGGCTCGTAGCAGCGACGGCGGCCACCACATGGCCCTCATAGAGGACCTTCTCCCTGGCGATGGTGTTGCGGGCCAGGTCCTGGTCGGTCGGGTGGCCGCTGGGGTCGGGGAAATCGGCCCCGGTGATCACCGCGTGCACCCCAGCCATAGAGGCCGCCACCGTGGTGTCGATGGACACGATGGTGGCGTGGGCGTGGGGGGAGCGCACAACGTGACCGTGGAGCATGCCGGGCAGGCGCAGGTCGGCGCCGAACTTGGCCCGGCCGGTCACCTTGTCGAAACCGTCGGGCCGGATGGGCCGGGTCCCAACCCACTTGAAGCCCGGGGCGGTGGTGGCCGGATCCTCAGCGATGGTCATGACGTCGCCTCCCTCATCTGTGCGGCTGCTTCGCGTACGGCTCGCACGATCTTGTCGTAGCCGGTGCAACGGCACAGGTTACCGGCAAGGCCGTAGCGAATCTCGGTTTCGGTGGGGTTGGGGTTGTGGTCGAGCAGGGCCTTGGCCGCCACCAGGAAGCCAGGGGTGCAGATGCCGCACTGCAGGGCGGCGCCCTCCAAGAAGCATTCCTGCAAGGGGTGGAGGTGGTCCCCGTCGGCCAGGCCTTCCACGGTGACGATGGAGGCGCCCTGGGCTTCGGGGGCGAAAACCAGACAGGCGCAGTTCAAGGCCCCGTCCAGCAGAATCGAACAGGCCCCGCAGTCACCCGTGCCACAGCCTTCTTTGACGCCGGTCAGCCCGACGTCGTCACGCAGGGCGTTGAGCAGCGAACCGCCCGGCTCGCACAGAAACTCGACCGCGTCACCGTTGACGGTGCAGGTCACATGGGTACGACTCATCGGGTTTCTCCACTGTTCGAGGCGTTCTGAGCGCGCTGGGCGGCAATGGTCACGGCCCGCTTGGCCAGCACGCCGGCCACATGACGGCGGTAGGCAATGGTGCCGCGCTTGTCGTCGATGGGGTTGCAGGCGGCGCTGGCGGCGGCGGCCACCGCGGCCAGGGTTTCATCGTTGATGGTGGAGCCGACCAAGGCGGCTTCGGCGGCGCCGACCCTCACCACGGTGGGCGCTACCGCGCCCAGCACGATGGCGGCCGAAAGGCAACGCCCGGCCTCGTCCAGGGTGACCCTGGCGCCGACGCCGACCACCGCGATGTCCATCTCGGTGCGGGGGATCATGCGTAAGTAGGCGTCTCCGGTGCGAGCCGGGGGGCGGTCCACCTCGATCTCGATGATGAACTCACCAGGGGCGAGGGAGGTGCGCCCAGGCCCAATGGGGATGTCGGCCACCGCCACGGTGCGGGTCCCAGACCCCGAGGCGATCACGGCGCGAGCGCCATTGACGATCATGGCCGGAACGGAATCCGCCGCGGGCGAGGCGTTGCAGAGGTTACCGCCCAGACTGGAGCGGCTCTGCACCTGGTCAGAACCGATGAGCCCGGCCGCTTCGACCAAGCCGGGTAGCTCGGCGGACAGCTCGGCGTTGGCGGTGAGCATGGCGGTGGGCGCGGCCGCCCCGATGGTCCACATCGTGTCGCTGCGTTGCACCGAGACCAGACGCTCGATCCGCTTGAGATCGACCAGCCCTTCGGGTTCAGGCCGGCCGGCCCGCATCTGCGGGATGACGTCGGTGGCGCCCGCGAACACACGTGTGCCGGGCTCCGATGCCAATAGTCCTACCGCTTCTTCAATTGTCGACGGCGCGAAGTATTTCAAATGCTCCCCCTGTGACGAACCTGCGCTTGGCAAGGTAGCCCGTGGGGGCTCGGCGCGCTGATTTCAACGCTCGCCAGTGCCCTGAGCAGCGTGACTGATCAGCGCTCCCATGGCGACAGCCGCAGCCCCGCCTCGCGCCGGTTGAGTCCTACCAACACAAGCCGCAGCCTCTCCTGGCGTGTCGCGGCCTCCTCAGGGTCGGGCGCGGTAGCCGACGATGGCTCGGTTTCGATGAGCTCGGCCAGGCCGGCCCGCAGGGCCAGATCGTGGGCGATGAGCACGTCCAGGGTGACCATGGTGGCCGGCAGCGCCCCGTGGCCGATCACCGCGTCGGGTAGCGGCGGTAGCGGCGCGCCCAGATTGCGCAGGGTCTCGGTCAGCTCGGCGATGTCCTCCAGGAGGTAGGCGGGCAGCTGCGGCAGCGCCCTGGCCACCCTGCGCAAGATGGCCACCGCCGCTTGGAGTTGGTCGCGGGCGGGCCCGGGGGCCAGCTCCGGGGTCACATCCGCATGCAGGGCATCGGCCACGCCGACCAGCAGATCGATCACCGAAGGGTTCAGCATGGGGCCAGCAACTCCAGCACTCGGTCGGTGAAGGCGACCACGGTGGCGGCCCGATCGGCGTGGCGCAGGCTGGTGGTGGTTCGCTCGGCGAAGCTCCGGGTGCCGGTGAGGGAGATCACACTGTGCTTGACCTCGGCGAACACCTGATACCACCGCAGGTGCTGAGGATCCACTTCGCCTCCCCCGGCGTCGCGGTAGGCAGCCAGGAACTCACTGAAGGGCAGCGTCCGTTCCGGGCTCCACAAACTGCGATAGACCCAACCCAGATCTTCGACCGGATCCCCGAGATGGGTCATCTCCCAATCCAGCAGGGCGGTCAGACGGTCCCCGTCGTAGAGCACGTTGCCGAAGCGAAGATCCCCGTGCACCACCGACACCCGCTGGGCCCGCGGCAGATGTCGTTGCAACCAGGTCACCGCGTACACGAGGGCGGGATGGGCCTCCATGCGCTGGCGCTGGAACAACTCCGCCCAGTAACCCAGCTGAGTGGCGGCCGCCTCGGTGGTGGTGGTCGGGTTCAGGTGCCCGAAGGGGCCAACGTCGAGCTGGTGCAGGCGGGCCGCCGCCTGGGCCAGTTGCCGGGCAACCGCCCGAATCTGGTCCACCCCCTCGGCGCGGCGCAGCAGCCGGGTGTCGGCGCTCCCTGGCACCCACTCAGTCACGAAGAAGGCGGCGCCGATGCCGGCGTCGGTGTCATCACACCACAGCGCCCTGGCCACCGGCACCCCCCGGCCGTGCAGGGCGGCGATGGTGTCGAACTCCGGGCGCAGCGTTGTCTCCAGCTGGCCGGCGGCGGCCTTGACCAACATCACGCAACGGGTCCGCTGGCCGGCCCAGGTGGCGGTGAAGGACCACGGCTCTCGGGCGTTACCCACCGAGGAGATCCGTTGCAGCTCGGTGACCGCGACCCGCTCCCCCACCGCGTCGGTGAGGAAGGCTTCCAGCCGCTGCTGCTGTGGGGGGGCGGGGCCAGGGGCCGGGGCGGCGGGCGGGCTCACCGGGGGTCCACCATTCAGGTGAGGAAGGCCCAGCCGGGCCGGCCGGCCGCGCAGGCTTCGTAGGCGGCGGGGTCGATGGGCTGGTAGAGACCGGTGGCGACCTCACCGTTGCAGGTGGCCCGACACAGGTGCTCATCCAAGCCAGCGATGGCGGCGCGCACCTCGGGCTTGGTCACGTCGTAGGTCTCGCCTTCGATGAGGTCCGGGCCGTCGTAACCGCCTGAATGGATGTTCCCTTCCGGCGTACCGCCATACATACCGCAGCGTAGGTAGGCGGTTTGGTAGCCGATGCGTTCATAGTGCACCTGTTTGATCTCGCCCGACTCGAGGGGGTAGTCCACGATGCCTTCCACGAAGATCTTGGTGTCGGGCTCGAAACGCAGGCGCCGGGTGGGTTTGTTGACCCGACCCATGCCGGGAGTGGGATCGCCGTAGCGATAGAAGACCCTGTCCCCCCACAGGGTCCAACTGGGAAAGGCCACAAAGGCGTTGCCCGATACCCCCACGTGCAGGCGCCCACCCAGGGAAAGGGGAGGACCCCCGACCCCCCGACCGACCCCCCAGTGGCGGTCCCTGGTGCCAGGGGAACCGGCAGGGATTTCGATTCGGGTACCGTCCACCTGGACCCAGCCCTGGACCTCACCGAAGCTCTCGAAGCCGGTGGTGACATCGTTTCGTCGCCCGGCGGGGCTTCCCCCCGCCGAGTTGGAGAGCGGCTCTCGGAACACCTGGCGGGTTGTGTCGCGGAAGTCGAGCTGAAAGCTGACCCCCCACTGATTGGGTTCCAGCGCATAGCGCCACCAGCGCATACCCTCGATGATGGTGGGGGAGATGGGCCCGATACGCAGATCAGCCCGGTCCGCCCCCAAGCGGCGGAAGCCCCGCACGGTGCTGTGACGACCCTGATGGTTGACGATGGCGTAGGCCTCGGCCCGATCGAGGTTGGGGTAGAAGCTCCCCCCGGTGGCCACCAGCACCTCCCCCTGCGGATCGTGACATACCATCCAGTATCTTTCGTAGGCGCGCGGGTCGCCGCTCCACATGACGCGAATGGGATCGGGAGTCTGGTGGATCAGATAATCATCCAAGGGAGAAAGCGGGAACTGCTCGGCGAAATGCTCATCGCTGATGGTCAGCCGAGGGGTGGGCACGGCATTCGCGGCATCATTGGCGTGGTTGGGCATTATTGGCTCATTCATAGGCTCATTCATTGCGAATCAGGCTTCACGGTTCTGGGTTGGGCATGGCTGTTCGGGGGCGGTTGAGGGAGGGGTCGAGGGCCACTCGACGCCGCAGGTGGGCGGCGATACGGGCTCGGGCGGCGTCCCCCCCGTCATCGTCGGCCAGCTCGCGCACGGCCCGGGCCAACAGGCCCCGCAACGCCTTGTTGGTTTGGTGGGCTTGATCTTCGGACGGGGCCGTCGAGGCGCCGCCCTCGCCCATGACGGTCTGGGACAGCTCCGCCCAGGTGCCTTCGAGCTGCTCCAGGAGGGCGGCGCTGGCCAGGTTGTCTTGTAACAAGAATTCCAGACGAGCACCGTAGGAATGCTCTAGTCGACGCAACTGGAGTGTTACATTTGACAGCATCTGCACTCCGGCTGTACTCAGCCCTGCCTCGCCGGCGACGTGTTCGACCACCCCACGCAAAGCCCGGAGCTGTTCCTCTACCGTGGGGTGCATCAGGTCCTGACCAGCTCCAGCAGGCTACCCAGCACCGCCGCGGTTGGTTGATACAGCTCATCGCAGCGTCCTTCGATGAAGGAACGCAACCCGCTCACCTGCATGACCGCCGTTTTGTAACCGGCCAGGCCGTTCCACCAGGCCACCGCACGGGCATCCACCGCTACCCCGGTGAGCTCCTGGTAGTAGCCCAGCAGGTCGGCCCGCTCCCAGGCGCCGGGGATGAGATGCTCACGGGTGCGCAAGGGTTGGGTGACCCATCCCAGATCCTCGTGGCGGTCCCCCAGGTGGGCCAGCTCCCAGTCCAACAAGGCGCCCAGTTCTTCGCCCTCGAGCAAAACGTTGCCAGCTTTGAAATCGCCGTGGACCAAGACGGTGGCGGCGCTGGCGGGGGCGTTGGTCCGCAACCAACGGGTAGCTAACTCCAGCTCGGGATAGGGCTCGAGTTGGTCTCGGCGAAGGATGGCTTCCCAGTGATCGAGCGCGACCTCCGCCGCCGCCGCGCCCGGATCCTCTAGCACCGATCTCAGGTCGCTGCCCCGCCAATCCACCGCGTGGACCGTGGCCAGCAGCTCACAGAGGCGCCGGGCCACCCGCACCCGCTCGGCCAGGGGACGTTCGCCGTTCAGCACGAAGTAGTCGCACTCCCCTGGTTCGCGCACCATGATCAGCGACGGCCGGCCCAGGGCGGCGCCGGTGGCGTCCAGCCAACGCACCGCCGGCGCCGGCACCACGGTGGATTCCAGGGCCCGCAGCACCGCGAACTCGGCTGTCCTGTCGGTTTCCAACAAGCCCCCGAGCGGGTCCCTGCGCACGATCAACGCTTCGGAGACCACACCGTCGGGGGTTTGCCAGACGGCGTCGAAGAGCCAGTTCTCCCGAGAACGGCCCGATGACACCCGCTGCAGGTTCTTTAGCCGGACCTGGGCCTGAGGGCCGAGCTGGCCGGCCAAGAAGGTGGCCACCTGATCTTGGATTTCGCTCACCTTGGTCATGGTCATCACCTCCCTGGCTGCTCGCCCGCACTGCGGTTCTAACACAATGCTCGGCCCGGCCGACGACTACGGCTCCGCCCCGGCCGCGGCCAGCTGGCGGTGCATGGCCACAACCCCTAGCCCGACCAGACATCGCAAATCGAGATGACTATTGTCACCGCGGTCGCGGGTTCTTCCCGGGGCGGCGTGGCCAGGCCACGCAACAAAAGGGGGAAGCACCATGAGGAGATCCACCCGGAGCTACCGCGGGAAATACGCCGGCAGCAGACGACGCTGGCTGGCGGTCTCGGTGGCGGCCAGCCTGCTGGCCGCAGCCTGTGGGGGCGATGACGGCTCCACGGAGGGGGCCGAAACGGGGGGCAGCATCGACACAGTGGTGAAAGACGCCGTGCAAGCCCAGCTGGCCTCGACCACCTCGGAGGGAGCGACGACCAGCGCCGCCGCCACACTGCCCACCACCTGGGCGGAGTGGGAGGCCCAGGGCACCAAGCAGCGGGAGGCGATCGTCAAGAAGATCAAGGACAACAAGTGGGGCGTAGGGCCGGACAAGATCCTGCGCGGCCCCGAAGGCTGGACCGTCGATCTGAACAAGTGCCCCCCCGGCTGGAACGCCCAGGAGGGCCTCACCGACACCGAGATCAAGTTGGGCCATACCTTCCCCTACTCGGGCACGTTGGCCGAGTACGGCAACATCGGGCGGGGCATGAAGAACTACTTCAATTACATCGGCGCCATACCCGATTCCACCGGCAAGTCCCGCAGGATCAACTTCTTGGAGAAGGACGACGGCTACGACCCCGCCCGAACCATCCCCTTGGTCGACGAGCTGATGGACTCCGAGAAGGTCTTCGCCCTCACCACCGGCGGTTCACCGTCAGTTATGAAGACCTACGACAAGATCAACCTGCGTTGCGTACCTCAGCCCATCGCCATCACTGGCCACCCCGCCTGGGGAGATCCGGTCAACCATCCGTGGACGACCGGCTACCAGTTGGCCTACAACACCGAAGCCATCCTGTGGGGCAGCTACATCGAACAGACCCTGCCCAAGGGTTCCCTGGTCACCGCCCTGATCATGAACAACGACTTCGGCAAGGCCTACCAGGCCGGCTTCCAGGCCTTCCTGGCCCAGTCCAAGCACGAACTGCGTTTCCAGTTCGAGCTGATCGAACCCACCGCCCCCACCATCACCAACGAGATGACCACGCTGGCGGCCAAGAACCCCGACGTGTTCATTGCCATGACTGCCGGTACGTCCTGCACGCAGGCCATCACCGAATCCGCCCAGAACGGCCTCAAGGAGTCCGCTAAGCAGCTGTGGCTGCCCTCGGTGTGCAAGGGCAGCAACTTCGTGGGCAAGGACAAGGTCGGTGCCGACGGCAGCGCCAGCAACAACTGGCTCGTCGTGGGCGGCGGGGTCATCGATTTCAACGACTCCGTCAGCGCCACCCTGCCCCAAATCGTCTTCGCCGTTCAGCAACTGGCCAAGGACGGCTACGAGATCAAGGCCTCCGCCCAGTTCGGCAACGGCTACGTGTTCGGTTACGTGCTGGCGGAGTACCTCCGGGTGGCCTCGCAGCTTGACGGTGGACTAACCCGACCCAACCTGATGCTGGCCATTCGGGCCATGGACTTCACCTCGCCGTTCATGATGCCTGGCATCAAGCTCAACATGAACGGGGCCAAGGACGCCTACATGGTCGAAGGATCCGAGATCGGCAAGTACGACTCGGCCAAGCAATCCTTCAGCCAGGTAGCGCCCCCAGTGGACTTGTCGGGCAAGTCCTCTAACTGCGTGTGGGATCAGTCCATCGCCAACTGCAAGAGCTGAGCGATAGCTGAAACGGGCCCGGCCGCGCCGCACGGTGGCCGGGCCTGTTTCGCGGGCCGGTTGCGCCTCAGTGTGGCCGCCAAGGCACGCACGGAGCGAGGTTGGGGCGCTGGATCAGCCAGTTGTGCGGATGTGGGGAAATTCGCTCCCCTACGCCGGACCAAAACCCTGTGAGCAGCACAAACGCCAAGGGTCTCGGCCGGGAAACCCCAGATCCGAACGATGGCCGCCCCAGATCCGCACAAGAGCCCTGGAAAACCACGGATAGCCCGGGGCCGGCCGCGTTGGCGCCGATTCAGGCTGGTGGTACCCCTTTACCTTTTACCCCTTACCCTTTACCCCTTGCCGGCCGACGCTCGGGCCGGGGCGCTGACCTGCCAGCCGCGCCGCTCCAACTCGGTCACCAGCAAATCGGCTGGCATACCCTGAAGTATGGTGGCGCGTTCGGTGGCGAGCCGATCCTCGGCGAAGACGCGGCGACCGAGGCCAGCCCGAGGGTGAGTTTCGGCAGGCGAGGAGTCCTCACCCGCATCGTCCTCGGCAGTGGGGGCGGCCAAAAGTTGGTCGATGAGGGCGGCGGCCTCGGTGCGGCTGAACTTGCCGCCGGCCTGGCGTTGGGTGAAGCCCAGGGGGCCGCGCGCGTCTCGGAAGTCGGTGTGGCCGGCCTTCTTGACCAGGGCCAGCAGGTACTGCACCTGCTTGGCGGATGCCGGCGACGCGGTCTGACCAAAGCTCATGGCCCTATTCTTTCAGCCCCCTATGACAGCGAGCGGGATGGCCCTACCCGGTCGGCCAGAACCTGCCGAACCTGCCGAACATAACATACCGAATGGTATTGAGCGCCGGCGAGGGGTCTGCTACCGTGACTCGACTATGGGAAGACTCGATACCCGGGTGGCGTTCATCACCGGAGCCGGCATCGGCATAGGCCGGGCCGCTGCCCGCCTGTTCGCCCGCGAAGGAGCCAGGGTGGTGATCGCAGAGATCAACCCCGCCCTGGGCGAGGAGACGGCCAGGCTGATCCTCGACGCAGGGGGCGAGGCCAGCTTCATCCGCACCGACATCACCAACGATGACCAGGTGCAAGCGGCGGTGGCCGGCGCGGTGGCCCGCTACGGCAAGCTCGACGTGCTCTACAACTGCGCCGGCGGGTCTATCCCCGAGGACGCTCCAGTCACCGAGGTGGATCTGTCGGTGTGGGACCACACCATCAACCTCGACCTCAAGGGCACCCTGCTGTGCTCCCGCCACGCCATCCCTCACATCATCAACGCAGGGGGCGGCACGGTGGTGAACATGGCCTCCACCGCCGCGCTCCAACCCATGCGCATGCATGTGTACTCTGCGGCCAAAGGAGGCGTGATCGCCCTCACCCGTTCCATGGCCTACCAGTACGGTCGCAAAGGTGTGCGAGTCAACGCCATCTGCCCCGGGTATGTGCTGACCGAAAGGGTCCTCAACCGCTTCGGGGACATCCCGGAGGGCCGGCCCTCCGGTATCGAGGAGAGCCGCCGGCGTTGGCCTTACGGGGTGGGCGAGCCCGACGACATTGCCAACATCGCTTTGTTTCTGGCCTCCTCGGAGTCCCGCATGATCAATGGCGCCGCCCTGGCCGCCGACGGCGGGATGAGCAACCATTGAGCCTGACGCGGCCGCCAGCAGCGCTATCCGGTGCAGCGCCGCCGTCGGCTGGCTAGCTTCCAGGCCATACCAGCGGGGTCCGAGCCCGCCCAGCCAGAGGGGGAGCCATGAGCGGCGTCCACATCGGGGTCACCGTCCCGCAAATCAAACGTTCGTGGGCCCAAAGCCGCGACGCGGCCCGCCAGTTCGAAGCCATGGGCTACGACTCGCTGTGGGTCTGCGACCATCTCTACGGCCCCCAGTCCCCCACCATCCCCATCCTGGAGGCCTGGTCGCTGCTGGCCGCGCTGGCCGCCTGTACCGATCGGGTGGAGCTGGGCACCCTGGTCACACCGACCGGTATGCGCAACCCAGCCCATCTGGGCAAGACCATCGCCACCGTGGACGACATCGCCGGCGGGCGGGTCATCCCCGGCTTCGGGGCCGGCTGGATGGACCGTGAGCACACCGATTTTGGGATGCCCTTCCTGGCCCCCGGCCAACGGTTGGCCCAAATGGAAGAAACCCTCGAGCTGCTGCGCCTGATGTGGGATCCCCAGGTCCCCGAGGCCAGCTACGACGGTGACTACGTCCACGCCGACCATGTGGTGTGCCTACCCAAGCCGCCCCGCCGGCCGCCCATTCTCATCGGAGGAACCGGCGAGAAGGTGACCTTGCCCATGGCCGCCCGTCAGGCCGATATCTGGAACAACTCTGCGGCGGCCCAGTCCGAGCTGCCCCACAAGATCGACGTGTTGCGGGCCGCGCTGGCCGCCATCGGGCGCGATCCCGCCGAGGTGCGGGTTTCCCAGCAGTGTCTGGTCATCATCGGCGCCGACGAGGCCGCCGCGGCCGCCGCTATCGACAACGCCGAGAAAGTCTTCGGCGGGCATTTGGGTGATCCCAAAGGGGATCTGGCTATCGCCGGCTCACCAGGACGGGTCATCGAGCAGATCCAGCGCCACGTCGAGTTGGGTTGTGACATGTTCATGATCGAGTTCTTCGGCCGCGACACCCGGGAGCCGGCCGAACTGTTCGCCGAAACGGTGCTCCCCCACCTCGATCGCTGAATAGGGGAATCACCCGCTACGGTGACGGCCGCCTCGGCACAGGACGGAGCCCCACCCATGGTCACCCAGCCCAAACCCCAGCCTTACGTGGTCGACATCGCGGAGGCGGAGCTCGAAGAGTTGCGCTTCCGGCTGCGTCGTACCCGTTGGCCGGCGGATCCCGGCAACCCCGACGGCCGCTACGGCGCCCCCCGTGAGTGGATGGCAGACCTGGTCAGTTATTGGGCTGACAGCTACGACTGGCGGGCGGTGGAAGCGGAAATGAACCGTTTCCAGCACTATAAGGTGGAGCTGGGCGGTATCCCGATTCACTATCTGCGCGTGCCCGGCCGGGGACCCGATCCCATGCCGCTGGTGCTCACCCACGGCTGGCCGTGGACGTTCTGGGATCTGCACAAGATGATCGGCCCGCTCAGCGATCCAGTCGCCTACGGCGGCAATGCCGCTGACAGCTTCGAGGTGATCGTGCCCTCCCTCCCCGGCTACGGCCTCTCCGTACCGCTCAGTACCCTCGGGGTGGACATCGCCAAGATCGCCGAGCTGTGGGTCACGCTGATGCGAGATGTGCTCGGTTTCGAACGTTTCGGCGCCCAGGGCGGGGACTGGGGGGCCTTCGTCACCGGCTGGTTGGGCCACGCCCACGCCCAACATCTCATCGGCACCTACCTGACCCTGCCCATCATCCCCGGGTTGTTGGGCAAACGCGGGGTCACCCCCGATCAGTTCGCCCCCGACGAGCAATGGATGGTGGAGCGGGCCAACCAGGCCCGCCGCCTCACCGAGGCCCATGTGGCCGTGCATCGCCGGGACCCCCAGACCTTCGCCTACGCCATGGCCGATTCACCGGCTGGGCTGGGGGCGTGGCTGTGGCATCGCCGTCAGCTGTGGTGCGACGGGGACGCCCTAGAGGTGTTCGGTCGCGACGATCTGTGCACCCTGGCCTCGCTGTATTGGTTCAACACCTCCATGGCCAGCTCGATCCGTCTCTACGCCGAGCAGTTCTCCAAGCCCCCGTTCCTGGCCCATCAACGGGCCAAGGTCATCGAGGCACCCACCGGTTTCGGCATCTTTCCCAAGGAGCTGATGTTCGTGCCCCGCGCAGTGGCGGAAGAGCTCACCGACCTGCGGCGCTGGACGGTGTTCGAACGCGGCGGCCATTTCGGCCCGGCCGAGCAGCCCGACGCTCTGGTGGAGGAGCTGCGGACCTTCTTTCGACCGTTACGCTGAAGGCAAGCGGCCCGGCCGTCTGAATACTTCGTTGAACACGTCGGCCAGCACCGCGACGCCCTCCCGGATGACAGGGGCGGAGGGATGGCCGAAACATAGCCGCAGCCGCCTGGCTCCCCAGGCCGGATCGGCCGACCAGCCCGCCCCTGGGTTGAACTCGACGCCAGCCGCCGCGGCGGGACCAACCAGCGCGGTGGTGTCGGTGCCCTCGGGCAGGGTGACCCACAAGAAGATTCCTCCCTTGGGGGTCTCGAAGCTGGCCGCCTGGCCAAAGCTGGCCGTCACCGCCTCGGCCATGACCACCGCCTTGGCCTGCAAGACGGACCGCAGTTGCTCCACATGGGCACCAAAATGGGCGGCGGCGTATTCGGCCAGCACCAGTTGCTCCAATGCACCGGAGCCCGCATCGGTCTTCAAGGCCAGCATCTGGGCCAACACCGGCCAGTCCGCCACCAGGTAGCCCACCCGCAGGGCGGGGGCGATGGACTTGGAGAACGAACCGCAGTAGATGACCTGCGCGCCGCGGCCGTCCAATGCCCGAAACGACGGCGGCCGCGGGCCCTGCCACAGCAGATCGGCGTAGCAGTCGTCTTCGAAGATGGCCACCCCGTACTGGCGGGCCAAGGCCAACACCTCCCGCCGGCGTTCCAGCGGCAGCACCGAGCCGGTGGGGTTTTGCACGGTGGGGATGGTGTAAAGGTATTTCGGGCGGATATTTCGTTTGGCCAGCTGCTGCAACTGGGTGGCCAGCGCATCGGTGCAAATACCGTCGTGGTCCAGCTCAGCTCCGAGCACCTGCACCCCGAGGCGGGCCAAACGGCTCAACATGCCCCCGTAGGTGGCCTGTTCGACGATGACGGTGTCCCCGGGCTCCAACAACACTGCGTTGACGAGGTCCAGCGCTTGTAAGGAGCCCGAGGTGATCAGCACCGCATCAGGATCCTCGTTCATGGCCGCCCGCGCCTCCAGCGTTTCCGCGATGAAGGCCCGTAACGGAGCGTAGCCCTGCGGGCTGCCGCCGAGGTTGTAGCTAGCCAGCGCCGGGCCCTGGCGGCGCAGCACCGCCACCGCCGCTTCGATCAGGCCGCTGAAGGGCACGCTGTCGGGGTCGTTGTGCCCACCTACGAAGCTGTAGGGAACACCGGGGGACCAGGGCGCCTCCGCCGGGGGCAGACCAGGCCGGAAACGGGCGGTCATGTCGAAGCTCATTGGTTGTCTCACCGCTTTCTGCTTGCTTCCGGCACCCTCGGGCACAGTAGCGGCGAGGCTGTGACCCCTGCCGGGCGAGGCGATAGGTTGCCCGGCGGTGCGGGATTCCTCACACCAGCCGAGCACCGGGGAGTGGCCGTGCGCATCAGTGAGTTGTTCAGCATCGAGAACAAGGTGGCCGTCGTCACCGGAGGCAGCCGGGGGATCGGCTACATGATCGCGGAGGGGTTAGTCACCAATGGGGTGCGCACCTACATCACCTCCCGCAAGGCGGCCGACCTCGACGAGGCAGCGGCCAAGCTGTCCGAGCTGGGTTACTGCATGGCTATCGCCGCCGATCTCTCCACCGAGGAAGGCCTGGCCGGCTTCGTGGCCGCCTTCTCAGAGCGGGAGGAGGCGTTGCACATTCTCGTCAACAACGCCGGCGCGGCCTGGGGGGCGCCCCTGGGCAAGTTCCCCGCATCCGGTTTCGACAAGGTCCTCGACATCAACGTCAAGGCCC
>JANPEN010000047.1:0-1850 GCA_031422955.1 Acidimicrobiia bacterium | reverse complement strand
CGCCCTGTGGACCACCATCACCGCCTGGCCGCCCGCAGCCACGGCCACGGGCTGAGCCGGCTCGGTACCAGCGATGACCGAACCGGTGGAATTGCCCCTGGCCCGCCAGCTGGCCGCCCTGGTGGCGCCCATCCACAACGTCTCCTACTACACGCCAGAGATCAGGGTCTTCGCCGACCTCGGCATAAAAAGCTGGTGGACAGCATATTTCGCCTACCGCTCCGCCCCCATGGGCCAGGTGGCGGCCGAGGTCATCACCGCCACTTTCTACGGCTTCGCGCCCCGCATGGTGGCCCGCGCCATCCCCGCGGTGTGGGAGCACGTAACGCCCTCCCAGGCCATGGACGTGCGGCTCGACGCGGTGGACCGGGCCTGGCGACGGATCTTCCACGAAGCCGGCGCCGACGCCGACCCCGCCCACCAGGCGGCGGTGGCCGAAGCGGCCGCGCTGGCCCGGGGTTGCATCGAGGGCGTGGAGGCGGGCGCCCGGCCCCTGTACGCCGGCCATACCACCCTGGTATGGCCCGAGCCGGACTGGTTGCAGTTGTGGCACGCCTGCACGCTCTTGCGTGAGCACCGGGGCGACAGCCACACCATCGCCCTGGCTGCCGCCGACATCGACCCGGTCCAGTGCCAGGTGCTGATGGCCGCCAGGGGTCACGGCAACAAGGCGACCCTGCTCACCATCCGAGGCTGGAACGACCAGGAGTGGGCGAAGGCGGTGGCGGGGCTCCTGCAGCGGGGCTGGCTCGAGGCGCCCGGGGCCCACACCCCCGCCGCCCGCCGAGCCCGCCGGGCGGTGGAGGAGCACACCGACCTACTGGCCGCCGAGCCCGCCCACCGGCTGGGCCGGACCGGGGTGGCCCGCCTGAGCGAGCTGGTCGGCCCCCTTCACCAGGTCCTGCACACCACCGGCAACATTCCGGGCCGCTGGCCCCCGCCCCACGTGCTGGCCGGCCAGGACCCCGCCGGCTGAACGAGGGCCAACCTTCGGGGTCGGCGCCATCCTTATCGACAAGGCTCGTCAGGAGCTGGGCTAGGGTCGACCCTTTCAAGCGGCGAAGGAGGGCGCATGGTTCGACGCTACGTCAGGGTCTCGACCCGGTTCGTGGTCCTCATGTCCGTGGCCGCGGCCATGATCGTGGTCCCGCGGATCGAGGCCATGGCCGAGGTGACGGTGGTGCCGACCCATGCCGCGGAGGTCGCCGGGCCCGTCCGGGGCGAGGCGGTGTTCGCGCTGCCCTTCGCCGCGCAACACATCGCCCTGCACTGGTTCGGCCATCCCGACGCGCCGCTGTGGGTGGCTCGTTCAATCGATGGGCTGCATTTCGATACGGCCACCGCGGTAGCGCGTGACGAGGTGGGCGAGGGCCATCCCAGCGGTGAAACCTACGGCGCGGTGATGGCGGCGGAAGGGGCCACCCACGTGCGGGTCAGTTCGGACCGCCCGATCGGCCGGGTCACGGTGCTGGCCATGGCCGACGGCGAGGCGGAGACGGTCACCCGGCACGTAGCGGCGGACCAAGTCGACGCAACCGAAACGGCCCAGCCCACCGTGACCTCGCGTTTGGACTGGAACGCGAACGAGTCGCTGCGGTTCCGGGCAAACCGAGAGACCTGGCCTACCGCCTTCTACCGCGTGCAGAAGCTGATCGTGCACCACACGGCCACCTCCAACACCTACGTCGATATCGCCGCGGCCAAAGCAGAGATCCGCGCCGTCTACTACTACCACGCCGACACCCAAGGATGGGGCGACATCGGCTACAACTTCATCGTCGATCGATTCGGCAATGTGTACGAAGGTCGTTTCGCCCGGGCGTACACCAGTAGCTAGACGCCGACCGGTG